>JAGXBK010000127.1 GCA_018971195.1 Betaproteobacteria bacterium | reverse complement strand
GGTGCCGCTCCTCGGTGGAGGACCGCGGCGATTGTCGCCCAGTCCACGCGGACTCGCAACGATCGACGGCGGAGGTCCACGTCACGCGGATTCGGCAATCTCCTACGCCGAAATCGCCAGGCGCTCGCGCTGGTAGACCCTCGCCGTGATCGTGCTCGCGAGGACCGCCGTGACCGCGGTGCAGAAAAAGCACACCGCCAGCGCGGTAGACGATACCGGATCACCGCGCATCAGCCGGGTGATGACGACCTGCTGTCCCAGCAGCGGCACCGCGTACATCCAGAGCTGTGCCTTGAACGGCAGGATCGACAGCAGCAACGTCGGTACGATCGGTACCAGCATCAGCAGCGAGAGGTAGGTCTGTGCCTCACGGTAACTCCTGGCGAATGCCGCGACCAGGGTCTGCAATCCTGCCAGCAGCGCCGCCAGCGGCAACATCACGACGATCGTCCGGACGACGAAGCCCGAGCCGATCGTCAGCGTCATCCCGATCTTCTCGGTCGGCATGAACCGGCCGACGATGGCAAACGCAAGGATGCTCAACAGCACCGTCGCGATTGCGAAGGCCGTGGTCGCGCACAGCTTGCCGGCAAGGATTCGCCAGCGTGGCACCGGATTGGCCAGCAGCGGCTCCAGCGACTGACGTTCGCGCTCGCCGGCGGTGGTATCGATCGCCAGCGCCATGCCGCCGATGAAGCCGCCGATTATGAAGAAATACGGAAGCATCGAGAACAGCAATCCGGCACGGCTCTGCGGCGTCGACTGGTCGCGAGTGGCAACCGCGACGGGCCTGAGAATCGACGGCGACAGCCCTCGCGCAAGCAGCCGCAACGCGCCGGTGCGATTGCCGTAGGCATCGAGCATGCCGCGCAGGCGCTCGAAGGCGGTGCTGGAGTCGCGCTGCGACTGGTCGTAGATCACCTCCACCTGTGCCGGCTCGCCTTTGTTCCACGCCGTTGCAAAGTCCGGCGTGATGCGCATGACGACTTCGGCGTCCTGCTCCCTCACCGCGCGCTCGGGGTCGGCTGGCGCCGGCGCGAGGCGAACATTGTTCTGCCTGAGTGCGGCGATCAGGTTCGGTGCGTATTGCGCGCCGGCGACCGGCAATGTCAGCGGCTTCTCCGACTTTTCCAGCTCGTGCGCGATGAGCGTGTTGATCAGCACGACGAAAATGACCGGTGCCAGCAGCGGACCCGTGATCAGGGTGTTGATCACGGTGCGGCGGTCGCGCAGGTTCTCGCGCACCTCCTTGAGGAACACGATCGCGACGGCGTTCATGCGGCGAGCCCCTCATCGGACCCGATCAACTTGACGAATGCATCCTCCAGGTTCGCCTCGCCGGTTTGTGCCCGCAGTGCGTCCGGAGTCTCGTCGGCCACGACCCTGCCTCTGGCGATCACGACGATGCGGTCGCACAGTGCCGCGACCTCCTGCATGATGTGGCTGGAGAACAGCACGCATCGGCCTTCGGCCTTCAGCCGCTTGAGGTACTGGCGCATCGATCGCGTGGCCATCACGTCGAGGCCGTTGGTAGGTTCGTCGAGAATGACGTTCTTCGGATCGTGGACCAGCGCCCGCGCGATCGCCGTCTTGACGCGCTGACCTTGCGAGAAACCCTCGCTGCGGCGGTCGGCGAAATCGCCCATGTCCAGCGCGGCGATCGCGGCATCGCTGCGGCTGCGGATCGTCGTTTCGTCGAGCCCCTGCAGGCGGCCGAAATAGGCGATGTTCTCGCGGGCTGTCAGGCGCTTGTACAGGCCTCGCGCGTCCGGCAGCACGCCGAGGCGGCGACGGACCGCCACCGGGTCTACGGAGGCGTCGATGCCGTCGATGAGCACGCGACCACGGTCGGGGCGCATCAGCGTGTACAGACAGCGCAGCGTGGTCGTCTTGCCGGCGCCGTTGGGGCCGAGCAGCCCGGTGATCTCGCCGTCGCGCGCACTGAATGTCACGCCGTCGACAGCGACGACTGTGCCGAAACGCTTGTGCAAATCGATCACTTCGATCATGGCGCCGATCCTATGGCGACGAGCCATTGAAATCGATGTAGGCGGGAGTCGGCCCCAGGTCATCGACGCATTTGGCGTCGAGCCTTTTCGGATCGAGCTTGTCGACGAATTCAGCGACGAGCTTCGGAATGCAGCCGCGGCCGATCACGTTGTGTCCCTGGCCCTTGGCGACAAGCAGGCGGCCGTCGGACAATCCCTCGAGCACCTGCTTGCCGTAGCGCGGCGGCGTGACGGGATCGAGCTCGCCTTCGAGGATCAACACCGGCGCCTTGGTTTCGAGGGCTGCGTGGAAACCGGCAGGACGCGTTCCGTGAGGCCATATTTCGCAGGCAGCGGTGAGCAGATCGATCAGTCGTGTGCCTAGCATCGTGTCGGCGTCCTGCGGCCGCGGTGTCAGCAGATCGGCGTCCTCGCTGCACACAACGGAGAGCTGCATGGCGTTTCCCGAAAGATCCGCCAGGTCGTCGGCCAGCAGCTTCTCCTGCCCCGCCAGCGGGGCGAAGTCGCCTTTCAATCCCTCGGAAATGGAAAGGGGCAGTAGCGCTGCGGTCTCCGGCGTGTAGGCGAAAAGTCGCACGAGGCTGGCCAGCCCGGCGTCGTCGAGCCGACGATGTGCCGGTGCGAAGGTGACGGGATCGCGGTAGTCCCAGGTTTGCGGCCGGGCGCGCAACTGGTCGCGCAGCTTGATCAGGCTTGCGTAAGGGTCGCCGAAGGCCTTCGCGCACGCGGGCGTATGCGTGCATCGGGAGAATTGCGCGTTGAGTGCGGCATCGAGATTTTGCGCAAAGTCCTCGCCGAGCACGAGTTGATTCGGCACCACGCTGTCGAGCACCACACTGCGAGCGCCCTGGGGATGATGCATGACGTATTGCTGGGCCACGCGCGTGCCGTAGGAAACGCCGATCAGGTCGAACGGCGGCGCGCCCAGGGACTGGCGTACGGCCTCCAGATCCTCCACCGCCGCCGTTGTCGTGTAGTCGCGCGGATCAGCTCTCCTTTCCACGGCCAGCAGGCAATCGCGCGTGTGCTCACGGATCTTCGCCATGTCGAGGCGACCGCGATCTGCGCGATCGTCGTCGTCGCTCGTGCAGGTAAGCGCGTTCGACCCGCCGGTGCCGCGCTGATCCAGCAACAGGATGTGACGATGCTTGCGCAACGGCGCGAGCGCAGCGGCCATCTGCGGCCAGGTGTCGATGGCTGACTGGCCCGGGCCGCCCGCGAGATAGACAACGATGTCGCGATTCGCCTTGGGCGCGTCGCTCTTGATGAGCGCCAGGCGCAGATTGATCTTGCGTCCATCCGGATCGGCGCGGTTCTCCGGTACCGAGAACGGCGCACAGAAGGCGGTCGTGGTGGCACCCGAGTGTTCCTGCGGCAACTCGCAAGCGGTAAAGTGCAGGGTGCCCAGGGTGAACGCCTTTGCATCCGTCGCAATCGGGGCGGCAAGCTGCGCCCGGTTCGCGCCGGACTCGAGCTTGAATCCGGTGTAGGCGAAAAACGCGATCGCGCCGATGGCGAAAACGCGGCGCAACACGGTCTGCCTTTTCACGCTTCAATCCTTTCCCGGCTTGAAAGTGAATGGTCGAATCGGAGATGGCACTCGCCGTCCAAGGAGCGCCGGGTTGCCATGGCCCCGGGCGAGCGCCGCGGCGATTGTCACCCAGTTCCCCCAAAAGTCGCAATCACCGACAGGAAGACGCGGCCGGCCAATCCAGCAGCACGCCTTACTGCCGCAAGCCTGGGCGCAGGTCGACCGCGTGTCGCCGAGGCGGCCGATGCTCGTCATGTCTCGCATGGTGGCAGAATCCAGGTTGGCTTCCCGATACCCCGGAGACTGCGCCCGTGACCGCATCGCAAGTGAGCCGCTACGGCAGCGGCAAGTCGATCAAGCGCGTCGAGGATGATGCGCTGCTTCGTGGCCGGGGTCTTTTTGCCGACAACGTGCTGGCGGCGGGGCAGCTCCACGCGTATTTCCTGCGCTCGCCCCATCCGCACGCCCGCATCACGCGCATCGACGTCGAAGCTGCAGCCGCGATGCCGGGGGTGCAGAGGATTCTCACCGGTGCCGAGCTGCTGCGTGCCGGCGTCAAGCCGATCCCCAATTCGGCGGACTTCAGGCGCGCCGGCGGCAAGCCGACGGCTACACCGCCCCATCACGCGCTCGCGATCGATACCGTCCGGTATGTCGGCGAGGCCGTCGCTGCTGTGATTGCGGCCACGGTTGCCGAGGCGCGCGATGCTGCCGAGGCGATCCAGGTCGACTACGATCCGCTGCCGGCGGTCGTCGACGCAACCGCCGCAGTTGCGCCGGGGGCGGCCACGGTCGTGGCCGAAGCGCCCGACAACATCGCCTGCGAGATCCGCCACGGCGATCCCGCGGCGGCCGAGGCGGCATTCATGCGCGCCGCGCACGTCGTCGCGCTCGATCTCGTCAATCAGCGCGTCGCGCCGTCGCCGATCGAGCCGCGCTCGACGCTCGCCACCTGGGACGCAACGGACGATCGCCTGACCCTTCGGGTCAGTTGCCAGACGCCGACCGGCCTGCGCGACGAGCTGTGCGATCCCGTGCTGGGGATACCGAAGGAGAAGGTGCGGGTGATCGTCGGTGACGTCGGCGGCGGCTTCGGAATGAAGACGAGCCTCTATCCGGAGGATGTCGTGGTCGCCTTCGCCGCGCGCGAGCTGAAGCGGCCGGTCCGACACACCGCCGAGCGCATCGAGGAATTCCTCGGGGCCGGCCACGGCCGCGACGTGACCAGCAAGGCCGAGCTGGCGCTCGATCGCGACGGCCGCATCCTGGCGCTGCGGGTGGCGTCGCTTGCGAACGTCGGCGCCTATGCGACGCCGGCGGGTGTCGTCATCCAGCTCCTGATCGGACCGTGGGTGTCGACCAGTGTCTACGACATTCCGACCATCGACATTGGCATCAAGGCGGTGCTGACGCACACGCTACCCACCGGCCCGTACCGTGGCGCGGGGCGCCCCGAAGCGATCTACATCATCGAACGTCTGATGGACGCCGCGGCGCGTCGGACCGGCATCGACCGGATCGAGCTGCGCCGGCGCAACATGATCCGCCCCGAGCAGATGCCCTACACGAACCCGATGGGCAAGACCTACGACAGCGGCCAGTTCGCGAAGGTGATGGACGAGGGGCTCGCACTGGCGGACTGGAAGGGATTCGAGGCGCGCGCTGCGGATTCCAAGCTCCGGGGCAGGCTGCGCGGACAGGGCATCGCGACTTTCCTCGAATGGACCGGTGCCGATGTGTTCGAGGAAGCGGTGACCGTCACCGTGACCGGCGCAGGTGAGATCGAAATTTTCACCGCGGCGCAGGCGATGGGGCAGGGACTCGCGACGACCTTCGCCCAACTCGCCGTCGACGTCTTCGGCGTGGCGGTCGAGAGCATCCAGGTGCGATTCGGCGACACTGACCGGGCCACGGGTTTCGGCAGCGCCGGCTCGCGGTCGCTGTTCGTCGTGGGCTCGGCCGTTCAGGTCGCCGCCGAGCGAACGGTGGCGAGGGCGCAGGACCTCGCGGCGAAGGAGCTCGAGACGGCAGTGGGCGATATCGAATATCGCGAAGGCGTGTTCAGCATCGCCGGCACGGACCGGCGCATCGGGCTGTTCGAGCTCGCCAGGCGGCAAGCCGGCGAGCGCATCGCCCTGCAGTCGACGAGCTCGGTCGGCGCGGCGAGCTGGCCCAACGGCTGCCATGTCTGCGAAGTGGAGATCGATCCCGACACCGGGTCCGTGGAGCTCGACGGCTACTGGTCGGTGAACGACGTCGGTCGCGTGGTCAACCCGATGGTCGTCGTCGGCCAGCTCGAGGGCGGCGCCATGCAGGGCATCGGCCAGGCGCTGTGCGAGCGCTTCGTCTACGACACCGAGTCGGGCCAGGCACTGACCGCGAGCTTCATGGACTACGCGCTGCCGCGGGCGAGCGACACCTGCCGCTTCGAGATGACGATGGACGAGTCGACGCCTTGCCTCACCAACCCGATGGGGGTCAAAGGCGTGGGCGAGCTCGGCACCATCGGCGCGACGCCGGCGGTTGTCAATGCAGTGATCGATGCGCTGGCGCGCCATGGTTTCGCGGAACAGGCGCGCGGATTGCAGATGCCGCTGACACCCGAGCGGGTGTGGCAGGCACTGCACGGCTGAGGCGGGACACTCGATTGCGGCTCCCGCGGTTGTCCGACGTCGCGCTGTGGCGCAACCGCGACTACATGCTGCTGTGGAGCGGGCAGGTCGTATCGACGCTCGGCTCGGCTGCGTCGTCGATCATCTACCCGCTGCTGATTCTCGCGCTGACGGATTCGCCCGAGGCGGCCGGCATCGCGGGCGCCTTGCGCGCGATTCCGTACCTGGTGCTGAGCCTGCCGGTCGGCGCACTGATCGATCGCTGGGACCGCAAGCGCGTGATGATCCTCTGCGACGTCGGGCGCGCGCTCACCGCTGCGAGCATCCCTGTCGCCATGGGGCTGGGAGTGCTGACGCTGTGGCAGATCTACCTGGCGACGCTGATCGAGGGCAGCCTCTTCGTGCTGTTCAATATCGCCGAGGTGGCGGCACTGCCGCGGATCGTCTCCGCCCACCAGTTGCCGCAGGCCGCCGCGCAGAACGAAGCGGGCTTCGGCGTCGCCAACATCGTCGGGCCGTCTTTCGGGACGATGCTTTACCAGGCGTTCGGACGCGCCGTGCCGTTCATCGCCGACGCGCTGTCCTATGTCGTCTCGGTGGCATCGCTGCTCCGGATCAGAACGCCGTTCCGCGTCGCGCCGTCTCCTGCTCGCCGCAACCTGCGCGTCGAGATCGCCGAGGGCCTGCGCTGGGTCTGGAGCAATCCGCTGATCCGGTACATGGCCGTGCTCACCGGCGGACTGAACCTCATCAACGCCGCCTTCCCGCTGATCGTCATCGTGCTGGCCAAGCGCCTCGGCGCCGGCGACGTGGAGATCGGGGTGATCTTCAGCATCGGCGGCATCGGGGGCGTGATCGGGTCGCTCGTCGGCGGGCAGATCCAGCGGCGATTCACCTTCGGCCAAGTGATCGTCGCCGTGGTCTGGCTGGAAGCGCTGCTGTTCCCGCTCTATGCGATCGCCCCTTCGTACCTGCTGCTCGGGGTAATCGCCGGCCTGATCTTCGTGCTGGGGCCCGTCTACAACGTCGTGCAGTTCAGCTATCGCCTGTCGATCATCCCGGACGAGTTGCAGGGACGCGTCAACAGCACGTTTCGCCTGATCGCGTTCGGATTCATGCCGGTGGGTGCATGGCTCTCGGGGGTGCTGATCGAGCGCTTCGGCGCGCGCAGCGCCGTGCTGCTGTTCGCGACCTGGCTGCTGGTCCTCGCGGGACTCACCACGTTCAACCGCCACGTGCGCAAGGCGCGGCCGATCGCGCAGGCTGCGGCGGCGTAGACGGGGGCTCGTCGACGGGTCGCCCGGTCCTGCGGGCGGGTTCGATTGCCCTGTGCTGCCACGGCATCCGCCTTGCGGCAGGTGCTGATTCGCGACTATCGTATTAG
>JAGXBK010000126.1 GCA_018971195.1 Betaproteobacteria bacterium | reverse complement strand
GTCGAGCCCTGACCCGGAAAATGGGGTCAGAGCTGTAATACGCCGGAAACGGGGTAAATGGGGTCAGAGCTGTAATATCCGGGAAATGGGGTCAGAGCTGTAATATTCGGGCACGTCATGGCCGGATTGAATGCGGCGAGCGAATATTACAGCTCTGACCCCATTTCCCGGATATTACAGCTCTGACCCCATTTACCCCGTTTCCGGCGTATTACAGCTCTGACCCCATTTTCCGGGTCAGGGCTCGACGGATTCGAGCGCTGCCAGCGCCAGCCTCAGCGCGGCAGCGAGGTGGGCATCCGCTTCATCGTGCCGCCCGAGCTTCGCCAGCATCTCGCCCAGCGCGACATGTGTGCGCCAATGGTTGTCCAGTGCAAGGCTCGCTTCGAGGTAGGTCTGTGCCTTCCCCCAGAGCTGCTGACGCTCGCACAGGCGTCCGAGGACGAACAGCAGCGTCGCATCCTGGTTGTGCGTGGTGAGCCAGCGCTCGGCGGTGTCGAGCTGACGCGTCGCATCGGGCGCGCGGCACTGCGCGTACAGCAGCAACAGGCTGGAGTCCCACTGGCGCTCGAGACTCCTGACCAGGATCTCCGCCGCCTCGCGATCGCCGTTGACGGCGAGAAAGCTCCGCGCCGCGGCTTTCGCGACTTTCGGCTGCAGCCGATCGCCATCGGCGACACGCGCCCAGTACGCGCGCAATCCCGCCGCATCGTGGGCGAAGCCCTTGAGCGCCTCGGCATGGGCGCCCGCGCGCAGCGCGTCACCCTGCGCCGCATCGTAGACCTTGCGTTTGACGAGCTGGTCGACCAGCGGAGGAATCTCGGCCGGCCGACCCGCGGCCGTGAGCGCCCGCAGCTCGAGGCGTTGCGCCGCCGTGTGCAGCCCCGCTTCGCTCTTGAGCTCGGCGAGGCGCGCCAGGGCATCCGCGGGCTGCCCGCGCTCGAGCGCGATCTCGGCTTCGAGCATCAGGCGCGGGACCGCGAGCTTGGTTGCCTGCGCATCGGGACGCTCGAGCATCGCGGCCGCAGCCGCATAATCGCGCGTCTCCAGCGCGGCGCGCGCGCCGACCAGCGCCGGGACCGGCGACGAGTTAGGAATCGCGAGCGCTTCCTGCGCGTACTGGCGCGCCTTGCCGTGCCGGCCCTCGATCAGGGCGACGACAGCCGCATCCTGCTTGCCCCGGAACCGTTCGGCCTGACGCCTCCTGCGCGCCTCGCGGACGTCGGCGGGCAACCGCGACAGGTGCACCGCGGCCCGGATCAGAGCGTAGAGGGCGACAAAGACCAGCACTGCCAGGATGATGAATGCGTTCTGCGACAGCTCGACCCGGTACGGAAACGCGACGAACAGCACGTAGCCGTTGTTGAGGCGGAACAGCATGGCGAGCGCGACTGCCGCGGCAGCGAGCAGCAGGAAACCGAGCAACGCGCGCACGTCGTCGCTACCTGGCGCGCGCCGGCGGGCGAGCCGGCGCGTGCTCCTCGATCCGGTCGGCGGCAGCCTTGAGCGCACGCACGGCCTCGAGACTGCGCGTCAAATCGGGCATCGCGCCCGGCATCGCCACCGCCGCCTGCTGGGTCAGCGTGGCGATGGCAGACTGCACCGCCTTGGCGTTCGGGTCGAAATATTCCCGCAGCCAGCCAATGGCCGCCTTCAGGTCGGCCTTGAAGTTGCGATCGTCATGGGAGAGCAACGCGATCCGTGCCGAAAGCAGTCGCAGCCTCAGGTTTTCGCGCAGGAAGAACGATTGCTCGGGCGTGATCAGCGCCGCGGCAGGATGGTCGGTGACTTCGATGCGAATGACGTCCCTGACCTGCGCCCATAGCTCCCGCATGAGTCGCCGCCACGCCGATTCCTCCGGGGACGGCACCGGCGGAGGCGGCGGCGGGATGCGTTCATCCCGGGCGAGCGGCAGCGCGTCGATCGCGCTGATCACCTGATCGATCCTGATCGAGATCCCCGCGACGTCGACGTAGGGAACCGATTTCAGGCTTGCGATGTCGTGCGCGAGGGCCCGCCGCAGGGACCCCAACTGCGGGCGGTCGAGCCGGGCAAGCTTGCTGTCGGCGACCTGCAGCGCGGTCAGCGCGGCTTGGACATTGCCGGCGAGCGCAAGCTGCTGACTGGCGAGCACGAGGATCTGCTCGATCTCGGTCAACGCGAGCTCGTCGCGCGATGGCGCGAGATCCCGGTAGAGGGCATCGAGCGACGCCTGCTGCGCCCGGAATTCGTTCACCCGCGTTTCCAGGGATGCGATCTGCGCCTGGGCCTCGCGAAGCTGGTTGCCGATGTCGGCGTCGCGGACCTGCGCCTGGGCGGCCGCCGCGTCGGCCAGGGCCAGGCGCTGCGCGGTTTCGCGCTGCAGCGCCTGGGTTGCCCGGCGCTGATCGAGCAGGGCGTACCCGCCGGCCGCGATCGCCAGGACGACCACGGCCCACAGCATGCGCAGCGCCGGCGAGGCACGCCCCCCGGGGCCCGGATCGCGCTCCGCCGGCCCGGACGACGCCCCGGCAGCCGGCGCGCCCGCCGCGTTTCGATCCGATTCGGTGCCGGACGATGTCTGCATGGTCGATACTGTCTTCGATTCTAGCAGCCGCCGATGTGCGCTCCCTGCGGCGCGCTAATTGGCCGTAACGGCCCGCTCGCATACAATCGCGTCCGACGGCACCCGCCGCGCCCCCTTGCGTGCCGCGACAAACCGATTCCCGTGAACGGTCTCTCGTTTATTGCGCTGATCGCAGTGATCGCTGCCCTCGGCGTCGCGTATCGCATCGGCGTCGTGCGCGGCGAACGCGCGGCCCGCAGGGCCGCGCCGTGGCCCGTCGAGCGGGCTGCCGCGCCCGCACCGCCGGCGGCGGCGAACCAGCAGACACCGCAGCGGGAGACACCGAGGCAGGAAGCGCTGCCGCCGGCGCCTTCGTCCGCGCCCGATGCCGTCGACGCATCGCCGCCGCCCATCGCACCCGCATGCGTGCAGTGCGCCGAATTCGCCGAAGACCGTCACCGTCTGTTCGCGCGCCTCGCGGACGCGCACGCCGAAACGGCGCGCTATCGGCAGATCGTCGTCGACATCGAGCGCAATGCACCGCCGCCGCTGCTCGACGCGCCGGGCACGCCCGACGACCTCAAGCTGATCGTCGGCGTCGGGCCCGCGCTCGAGCGAATGCTCTACCAGCTGGGCATCACGAATTACCGCCAGATCGCCCGCTGGAGCGAACGCGACATCGACGAGATCGACGCCAGGCTCGCCGAGTTCCCGGGCCGGATCCGTCGCGACGGGTGGGTCACGCAGGCGCGCGCGCTGCACCGGAGCAAGTACGGGGAGGGTCCCTGAAGGCGCGGAACCTCGCGCCCGTGGCAGCGCTCACGTTGCTCTGGGGATGCAACTGGCCGATCCTCAAGATGGGGGTCGCCGAGCTGGCGCCGCTGACGTTTCGCGAGGTGACGCTGCCGTTCGCGGGCCTCGGACTGCTGCTCATCTCGCGTTTCACCGGGCAGTCGATCGGAATTCCACGCGGGCTCTGGCCGAAAGTCGCGCTGCTCACGCTGTTCAACATCGTCGGCTGGAACGCGTTCATCCTGTTCGGCGTCCAGCGACTGCCCGCGGGCCGCAGCGCGATCCTCGCCTATACGATGCCACTGTGGGCGACGCTGTTCGCGGCGCTCGTCCTTCGCGAACCGCTGTCGCGGCGCAAGCTGCTTGGCCTCGCCTTCGGCATGGCCGGGATGGCGCTCCTGATCGGCGATCAGCTCGGCCTGATCCGCAGCGCGCCGTACGGCGTGATGATGGTCCTGACTGCAGCCCTGTCCTGGGGTTTCGGCACCGTGCTGATGCGCAAGTGGCCGCTACCGGTCCCGCAGACGACGCTGACCGGGTGGATGCTGCTGCTGGGATGCATTCCGCTCGCGCTGGTCGCGCCGGCGTTCGACCCGAAGCCGTTCGCAGCCGAGTTCGCAGCGCTGTCGCCGCGCAGCTGGTTTGCGGTCGCATACAACATCGCGCTCGCCGGCGCGATCGCGAACTGGGCCTGGTTCACGCTCGCGCGCACGCTGCCGGTCGCGGTCTCGTCACTGTCGTCGCTGCCCATCCCCGTCGTTGGCGTGTTCTCGGGCATGGTGCTCCTGGGCGAGCGTCCGGGCCCGAGCGAGTGGATCGCGCTTGCCTTGGTGGTCGCAGCGCTGTTCATCGTGCTGTTCGCGCCCGGTCGAAAGGCAGGCGCCGGCTCGCCGATCGCGCCTCCCGATTGAAGCGCCGCAGCGCGAATCAGGCGAGCTCGGGAACCAGCGTCAGCGTGCTGTGGCGGGTGAACCAGGCATCGAGGTTCGCCTTGCACAGATCGCCCATCGCCTTGCGCGTCTCGTGGGTCGCGCTGCCGACGTGGGGCAGCAGCACGGCATTGTCCAGCGCGAGGAGCTCGTCGGGAATGTTCGGCTCGTCGGCGAAGACGTCGAGTCCCGCAGCCTTGATCGTCCCGTCGGCCAGCGCGCGCGTGAGCGCGGGCTCGTCGACGATCGAGCCCCGCGCGATATTGATCAGCGTGCCCTTGGCGCCCAGCGCCTTCAGCACGCGGGCATCGACCAGATGGCGCGTCACGGGGCCACCCGGGCAGGCCACGACGAGAAAATCGACCTCGTGCGCCAGCGCTTCCAGATCGGCGAAGTAGCGCCAGCGAACGTCCTGCGGCTTGCGCCCGGTGTAGGCGACCTTCATTCCCATCGCATCGACGCGCTGCGCGATCGCCTTGCCGATGCGGCCCAGTCCCAGGATGCCGACGGTGCGACCGGCGAGCTTCGACGTGAGCTCCGGTGCGCGTCGCTTCCAATCGCCGGCATGCACGAAGCGATTCGCGCGCACCAAGCCGCGACCGGTCATCAGAATCAGCGCCACCGCGACGTCGGCGACATCGTCGGTCAGAACGTCGGGCGTGTGCGTGACCTTGATTCCGCGCGTGCGGCAATAGTCGACGGGAACGCCGTCGTAGCCCACGCCGAACACCGAGATGATCTCGAGCTTCGGCAGCTGCTCGAGCAGCTCCGTCGGCGTGACGGTGCCGCCCCCCTGCACCAGGCCGCGCACCGTGCCGGCCGCTGCGGCGATCAGCGCGGCCCGGTCGCCTGCAGCGTGGTAATCGTGGCAGCGGTAATCGGACTTCAGCGGACCGTAGAGAAACGGTGGCAGCGCTGCGGTGACCAGAAGGTCTACGTCGGGCATGGGTGCGCCTCCGAGGGTCGTGAGGGATCGCCCGCGTCATGCGTCGTCTGGCGCCTTGCGCGGATGCGCACGGTACCAGTCGACCATTCCGGCGAGCATACCGGCATCGCCTCCGGCGGTCTCGATCGCCGAGAGCCCGCGTTCGCGGGCGCGCTCGGCGATTCGCGGATGCCCGGCGAACACCGGGAGTTCGGCGACGCAGCAGTAGCCTTCCGGCGAAAGCGCGGCGAGGAGATTATCGAGACCTTCGGCGGAGGTCAGTGTCAATGCGTGGGCACGGTCCTCGCGGATCGCCTCGACCAGTCCCTGGGTTCCGGACTGGGGTGCGACACGACGATAGCAGGGGATGTGATCGACGACGGCACCGCGGGCACGCAGCGCATTGCCGAGAAACTCGCGGCCGCCTTCGCCGCGGAATACGACGACGCGCTTGCCCGAGAGGTCGGCGAGCTCGGGCATCTGCAGCAGGCCCTCGCTGTCGTGCGACACGGTCGGCACGCGCGCGCCCGTGATGCCCACGCCAGTGAGCGCTTCCGCGGTACCGGATCCGGGCGCAAAGGCAAGGACGCGGGACGGCCACGCATTCGCCGGCGGCGCGCCGTACTCGACGGCGTTGGCCGAGACGAAAACCGCGATGTCGTACGAGGCGATCTGCGCGTGCGCCTGCGCGAGTAGCGCCGTGTCGACCGGCGGCAGGATCACGATCGCCGGCCAAATGACGGGAGAGCCACCCAGCGCCGCGATCTTGGCTGCGAATACGGCGGCCTGCCGCTGCGGACGCGTGACGATGACACCGATGCCGTCGAGCGGGGCCGATTCCCGCGGCGGAGCAGACAGCGAATGGATGTCCATCCGGTGCTTCAGGCTGCAGGCGCAAAACGGTGCGCGCCGCGCGCGAGGAAATCGTCGGCCAGCGCTCGTCCGAGGTCTTCGGCGTCCGCGACCCCGCTCACGGCGCTCGCGACCTCGCCCCGCAGCACGTCTCGCCCGTCACGGCTCGCGATCAGGCCGCGCAGCCACAGCCGGCCCTCCTCCCATTCGGCGTAGGCGGCGAGCGGCACCTGGCAGCTTCCGCCCAGCGCGCGCGAGAACGCCCGCTCGGCCGCCGTCGCGAGAGTGGTTGCCGGATCGACGAGGGGTTTCAGCGCCGCAATGACATCCGGGCGGTCGCTGCGGCACTCGATGGCGAGCGCTCCCTGCCCCGGCGCCGGCAGGCTCTCGTCGGGATCCAGCAGCGCGCGGATGCGCAGCCCGAGGCCGAGGCGCTTCAACCCCGCCGCCGCGAGCACAATCGCCGTGTAGCCGCCGTCGTCGAGCTTGCGCAGGCGCGTGTTGACGTTGCCGCGCAGCGACTCGATTCGCAGCCGCGGATGACGCTCGCGCAACTGCGCCTCGCGCCGCAGGCTCGACGTACCGACGACGGCATTCTCCGGAAGCGCGCCGAGGGTGTCGTGGTCGTTGGCCACCAGCGCATCGCGCGGATCCTCGCGCGCGGTGATCGCCCCGAGCACGAATCCCTCGGGCAGGTCCATCGGCACGTCTTTGAGCGAATGGACCGCGAGATCGGCGCGGCCGTCGCGCAGCGCCGCCTCGAGCTCCTTGATGAACAATCCCTTGCCTCCGACCGCCGACAGCGGCCGGTCGATGATCCGGTCGCCCTTGGTCGTGACGCCCAGCAGCTCGACCGTCGTGCCGGGATGGAGCGCCCCCAGACCGGCACGGACGTGCTCGGCCTGCCACATGGCGAGCGCGGATTCACGCGTCGCGATCGTCAGGCGTCGCGGCGCGACCGTTGGTGTCATTGGGGGCGAAAGCGCGTCACGCGAGAGCCTGGGTGACGAATTGAAGCGGCGCCGCGAAAGGTCCAAAAGATCATCTTAGCATTGCCGGCGCGAAAACCAGCCGGTCAGGGACGTCCGCGTCCGAAGCGCCGGCAGGACCTCATGCTCGAGACGCCCCGCGAGGAACGCGACCAGCGTTCCGCCTTGCGGCAGCACGTCGCGGGCGCCCACCTCATCGAGGTGCAGACGCAGCGCCCCGCCGTCCTCCGGTCGCCATGCGCGGTTGAGGTACAGCACGCATGACAGGGCACGAGCATCGTCGTCGCGGAAGCGGTCCAGGTGCCGCGCGTAGTGCGCGCCAGGTGGATAGATCGCGTAATGCGCGTCGAAACGCTCGAGACCCATCATCAGCTCCCGGTTCATCGCCGCGCGCAGCGTCTCGAACGCCGCGCGGGCCGCGGACTCGGCCGGGGACGCCGCCGATTCGTCGAGCCATGCGATGCGGTCTCCGCGAACCTCACTCGCGCGCCGGCGGGTCGGCCCGCGTCCGATGGCCGC
>JAGXBK010000125.1 GCA_018971195.1 Betaproteobacteria bacterium | reverse complement strand
CGATCGTGCCCATGATCGCGCAGGCAATCGGGCCGCTCGATGCCGCGCTGCTCAGGCGCACTGCGCGCGACCTCGATTGCGATCCCCGGTGGCAGACGCTGCTCGCACGCGCCATCGCCCCCGAGCCACCCGCGCAGCTGCGCGACGGCGGCGTGATCGCGAAAGGGTACGACGCCGAGCTCGACGAGCTGCGCGACATCGATGCGGGCTGCGTGCAATTTCTCGTCGACCTCGAGCGCCGCGAACGCGAACGCAGCGGCATCGCGAACCTCAAGGTCGAGTACAACCGCGTCCACGGCTTCTACATCGAGGTCTCGCGCGCGAACGCCGAGCGCGTGCCCGACGAGTACCGGCGGCGCCAGACGCTCAAGAACGCCGAGCGCTACACGACGCCCGAGCTTGCCGCCTTCGAATCGAAGGCGCTTAGCGCGCAGGAGCGGGCGCTGGCGCAGGAGAAGCGCCTGTTCGACGACCTGCTCGCGCAACTGTCCCCTGCCATCGCAACGCTGCAGGCGGTGGCCGCGGCGCTGGCGACACTCGACGTCGTCGCGACCCTTGCCGCGCGTGCCGACGCGCTGCGGCTGACACGACCGCAGTTCGCCGACAGCCCCTGCGTCGTCATCGAGGGAGGTCGCCATCCGGTGGTCGAGCGCCAGGTCGACGCCTTCATTCCCAACGACCTCCGGCTCGATTCGGCACGCAGGCTGCTCATCGTCACCGGCCCCAACATGGGCGGCAAATCGACGTACATGCGCCAGACCGCGGTCATCGCGCTGCTCGCGTATTGCGGAATGTTCGTGCCGGCCGCACAGGCGCGGATCGGTCCGCTGGACGCGATCCACACGCGAATCGGCGCCGCCGACGACCTCGCCGGCGGACGCTCGACGTTCATGGTCGAGATGACAGAGGCGGCGTACATCCTGAACCGCGCGACGCCGCAGAGCCTGGTGCTGATCGACGAGATCGGGCGCGGCACGTCGACCTTCGACGGCCTGTCGCTGGCCTGGGCGATCGCGCACCGGCTCGCCGAGCACAACCGCAGCCTCGCGCTGTTCGCCACGCACTACTTCGAATTGACGGCGCTTCCTTCGGAAATCGAAGGCTGCGCGAACGTCCATTTCGACGCGGTGGAGACCCGCAGCCGCCAGGCCCCGGGCATCGTCTTCCTGCACCACGTCGAGGAAGGTGCGGCGAACCGCAGCTATGGGCTGCAGGTCGCGCGGCTCGCCGGCATTCCCGCGGATACGCTGCGCCAGGCGCAGCGCTATTTCGCGCGACTCGACAAGTTCAACACCCGCGACGATGCCCAGCACGACCTGTTCGCGCAGGCGCGTGGCGAGCGCGACCTGCCGGCTGCATCCGCCACCCCGGCCGGGCGCGCGAGCGAGCTCGAGGCGCGACTTTGCGCACTCGATGCCGATGCGCTGTCGCCACGCGACGCGCTGGCTGCGATCTACGAACTGAAGAAGCTGCTGGGTGACTGACGGATGACTGACGCGCAACGCCCGCGCGGCAATCTGCGAGGCCTGCAGGAACGCGCGTCTGAGTGCCCGTGGCATCCCCGGGATCACGCTCTACGCGAAGCGCGCGCTCGCCTTTCCGATGCCTGGAAACTCGACCTCGACCGTCTGGCCGGGCATCACTTCGACAACGCCGGTCCAGGTACCGGCAGTGACGACGTCGCCGGCCGCAAGCGCACGACCGCGTCCGGCGGCATGGCCGGCGAGCCAGGCCAGCAGGAAACGCAGGTCGCCCAGCGGGTGGCCGCCGCGCGTCTCCTTCACGATCCGGCCGTCGCAGCGCACCCGCGCGACCTGCGAATGCCAGTCGATCTCGCGATACGGCACGCCGCTGCCGACGACCAGCGCGCCGTGGAGTCCCTGGTCGGCGAGCTTCAACGCCGGGCCTGCGGCGTCGACGTCGGCGTAGCGCGGATCGACGACCTCGATCGTCACGACGAGCTCGCCGATCGAAGCGTCCAGCGCCGACGCATCGTGCGCGATCACCTCGGGCACCGGCGCCGCGCGCAGTCGGAATGCGATCTCGCCTTCGATGCCGATGCTGCGGAAGCTGTCGGCAGCGAAGTGCGCAGGGCTCGTGCGCACCCCGCGCGGCGGCAGCGGTGCGGCATTGGGCGTCGCCTCGCGCCCGGCGGCGCCGACCTTCCACGCCGGCGCACGCGCGGTGTCGAACCAACCCAGCGCCGCGGCGACGGCTTCCTGCACCGCATACGCCTCGGCGTCGTTCGCCGGCACGGGCATCGCGCGCGCCTCTACGCGCCCGTGGCGCCGGTGCGCGCCCACCAGCGCATCGACCAGCGGCTGCAATGCGGGGCGAATCACGCCGCCTTGCCCGCCATCAGCAACGCCATCGCGGCATCGACGCCTCCGCGCGAATGCGGAACGCCGGCCAGTGCCAGCCCCATCTCGACCCCGGCAAGCGTCCCGGCGAGCGTCAGGTCGTTGAGATCGCCGAGGTGGCCGATGCGGAACACGCGGCCGGCGAGCTTGGACAGGCCGGTGCCCAGCGACAGGTCGAAGCGCTCGAGCACGATCCTGCGGAACGCGTCGGCGTCGTGGCCCTCGGGCATCCGCGCCGCCGTCAGCGAGTTGCTGCACCGGGCGGGATCCGCGCACTGGTTCTCGAGACCCCAGGCGGCGAGCGCCGCGCGGGTCGCGGCACCGTGTCGCGCATGGCGGGCGAACACCGCCGGCAGGCCCTCTTCCAGCAACTGGTCGAGTGCGGCGTCGAGGCCGTAAAGCAGGTTCGTCGCGGGCGTCGTCGGCCAGTAGCCGTTGCGGTTCGCCTCGACGATCTCGTCCCAACCCCAGTAGGCGTGCGGCAGCCTCGCGGTCTTCGATGCCTCGCGGGCCTTGGCGCTGATCGCATTGAACGACAGTCCCGGAGGCAGCATCAGCCCTTTCTGCGACCCGGCGATCGTGATGTCCACGCCCCATTCGTCGTGCCGGTAATCGATCGAACCGAGCGACGAGATCGTGTCGACGACCAGCAACGCGGGATGATGCGCGGCGTCGATCGCGCGGCGCACGGCGGCAACGTCGCTGACCACGCCGGTCGACGTCTCGTTGTGCACGACGCAGACGGCCCTGATCGTGTGCCCGCGGTCCTCGGCGAGCCTTGCACCGATCGCGCCGGCATCGGCGCCATGGCGCCAGTCTCCGGGCAGGAACTCGGGCGCAAGCGTAAGCCGCTCGGCGAGGCGCTTCCACAGCAGCGAGAAATGCCCCGTCTCGGCCATCAGGATGCGATCGCCCGGCGACAGCGCATTGACCATCGCCGCCTCCCAGGCGCCGGTGCCCGAGCCCGCGTAGATGACGACCGGGTCGCCGCGCGTGCCGAAGACCTGCCCGATGCGCGCGAGGATCGACAGGCCGAGACGCGCGAATTCGGGACCGCGATGGTCGATCGTCGGATGGTCGATGGCGCGCAGCACCCGATCGGGAACGTTGGTCGGACCCGGAATCTGCAGGAAATGCCGTCCGGAAGGATGGTCGTCGTAGCGCATCATGGGCATCGCAGCCTGGCGTCGTCCGGGAGATCTGAGCGATCAGTGGTGATGGCCGTGCGCGCCGTGCACGTGGCCGTGCGTGAGCTCCTCCGGCGTGGCCGGACGGATGTCGAGCACCCTGCAATCGAAGCGCAGCCGCTGACCGGCGAGCTCGTGGTTGCCGTCGAGCACGGCCTTGCCGTCGGCGATGCTGGTGACCCGCCAGACGACCTCGTGCCCGTCCTGCTCGGCGACCAGATGGCCGCCAACCGCGACCTCCGGCGGCAGCTGGTCCAGCGACTCGATGCGCATCAGCTCGGCATCGTAATCCCCGAAAGCATCGTCGGGCTCCAGCGTGACCGAGACGCTGTCGCCGACCTGCTTGTTGCCGAGGGCTTCCTCGACCTTGGGGAAGATTCCCGAGTGCCCGCCGTGCAAATAGGCGATCGGCTCGTCGGCTTCCTCGATCAGCTGGTTGTTCGAATCGAAGAGCTGGAAGGTGATGGTGACGACGGTGTTCGCGAAAACGTTCATTGGGCCCCGTGGGTGGTGTCCTGCATCGCGGTGGTGACGGTCGGCGCGCCGCGGCTCGGCGACGACGAGACCCCGAGGGGCGCAAGGCGAAGGCGGCGGCCGGCGAATTGTACCTCCCCGGAGGCGCTGCCCCGCCGGCGCGGCGTCGCTATACTCGGCGCATGTCCGGCGCACCGTCGAAGCACATGCTGGGAGGGCTGTCCGCGGCCGCATTCCTCGCCCGCTACTGGCACAAGAAGGCGCTGCTCGTCCGCGGGGCGGTACCGGACTTCGCGGGCCTGTTCACCCGCGAGGAGCTGTACGCGCTGGCGACGCGCGACGACATCGAATCGCGTCTCGTCCAGTCCGAGCGCGGGCGCTACACGCTCGACCACGGCCCGTTTCGCAAGGCCGACCTGCGCCGGCTGCCCGCGCGCCGCTGGACGCTGCTGGTGTCCGGAGTGAATCTCGCGAGCGACGCGGCCGACGCGCTGCTGCGGCGCTTCTCGTTCCTGCCCTACGCACGGCTCGACGACCTGATGGTGAGCTACGCCGCGCCGGGGGGCGGGGTCGGACCGCATTTCGATTCCTACGACGTGTTCCTGCTGCAGGGGAGCGGCCGACGCCGCTGGCGCTACGGGCGGCAGCGCGACCTGTCGCTGCGTCCGGACCTGCCGCTGCGGATCCTGCGCCACTTCACCCCGGCGGAGGATGCGACGCTTCGACCCGGCGACATGCTGTACCTGCCGCCCGACCATGCGCACGACGGTGTCGCCGTCGACGCCTGCACGACCTATTCGATCGGCTTTCGCGCCCCGCGCTACCAGGAGCTTGCCGAGGCGTTCCTCGACCATCTGCGCGATACCGTGAACCTCACGGGCCGCTACGCCGATCCCGATCTGCGACCGGCCAGGGGGCCCGGGCGCATCGACCCGAAGATGCAGCGGCGCATCGCGCAGGCCCTGTCCACGATCCGCTTCGATGCGGCGACGATCGAGCGGTTTCTCGGCCGCTACCTGACCGAGCCCGGGCCCGGCGTCGTGTTCCCGACCGCGCCTCCGCTGTCGAGGAGCGCCTTCGAGCGCCGGATCGCCCGCGACGGGGTTGCACTCGACCGGCGCACGCAACTGCTCTACGATAATGTGCGTCTGTACGTGAACGGCGAGGACGAAGCGATGCCGCGGGCGGGCGCGGCGGCGCTGATGCGGCTGGCCGACGAGCGGCGGCTGCCCGCTCGCGACTGTGCGGCGTTACCGGCCTCGACGATCGGATTGCTGCACGACTGGCATGGCCATGGCTTCCTCCACCACACCCTCTGAACCTCCGGCCGGGACGCCGCCCGCCGGCACCCGGCCCGCACCGCCCTCCACCCCCGCGCAGGACGCAGCCATTGCCTCCCCGATGGCGGCGCCGCGCGAAGAGCGCCTGGATACGCTCGCCGCGATGACGCATGCGCAGGACGAGCTGATCGCCCTCGCGCGCCATCGCATCAAGCTCTTCGACATCGACCTGTCGTGGGGTGGGTGGAACGGCGCCGCGCGCTGCGAAGCTCTGTCGCAGTTCCTGCGGCGGGACCGCACCGCGCGGCTGTCGGTGATCGTCCACGATACGCATTGGCTCGAAGCCGCAGGCGCGCGCCTGTGCGCGGTGCTGCGGCGGCACGCCGATGCGATGACGCTGTACCGAACCGGAATCGAGGCGCGCGCGGCGATGGACCCGCTGCTGATCGTCGATGACCTGCACTTCCTCCATCGCCAGCACATCCGCTGGCCGCGCGCGACATTGTCGATCGGCAACGCCGAGCGCGCGCGACCGCTGGTCCAGCGCTTCGACGAGATCTGGGAAACCGGCGAGCCGGGATTGTCGGGAAGCGTCCTGGGGCTGTAGCGCGCCGCGCCGCGCGATCGTCGCACCGATGCCTACAGCGACGCACCGATCCGGCGCCCGACTTCGCGGTAGTGCTCGATCACCTGCCCGAGGTCGCGGCGGAAGCGGTCCTTGTCGAGCTTCTCGCCGGTCTTCGCGTCCCACAGCCGGCAGCCGTCGGGGGTGAACTCGTCGCCCAGCACCAGGTCGCCCTTCGGGTCGTCGAGCGGATGGCCGAACTCGAGCTTGTAGTCGACGAGATCGATGCCGGCATTCGCGAACAGCGGCTTCAGCACCGCATTGACGCGGTGCGTCAGCGCCTTCATCTGGGCGATCTCCGCCGTGGTCGCCCACTTGAGCACGCGGATATGGTCGTCGTTGACCAGCGGGTCGTGCAGGGCGTCGCTCTTGAGGAAGAACTCGAAGATCGGCTCGGACAGGCGCGTGCCCTCCTCGATGCCGTAGCGCTTCGCCATCGAACCGGCGCAGATATTGCGCACGACGCATTCGACCGGGATCATCGTCATCGCCTTGACCAGCGATTCGCGCTCGTTCAGCAACGAGACGAAATGCGTGCGGATTCCCGCTTCCGCGAGCTTGCCCATCACGTAGGCGTTGATCCGGTTGTTGGTCTCGCCCTTGCGGTCCAGCTTGGCGAGCTTCGCCCCGTCGAACGCCGATACGTCGTCGCGGTAGTGCATGACGAGCCGCTGCGGGTCGTCGGTGCCGTACACCGTCTTGGCCTTGCCGCGATAGAGCTCGTGCCGCTTTTCCATTGCGTGCTCCCGGAACCGGTCAGAGGTCGCGCCAGGCGAAGCCGTCCGCCTGGTCGGCGATGCCGATCCAGTCGGGCGTGCAGTTCAGCGCACGGGCGAGCGCCGCGCGCGCCTTGTCGGGCGTGTTGTTCTGCTGTGAAAGATGGGCCGCGACGATGTGCCGCAGCCGCGACGTGTCGAGCGCGGCGAGCAGTGCCGCGGCGGTCTCGTTGTCGAGATGGCCGAGGCGACCGGCGATCCGCTGCTTCAGCGGATACGGATAGTCGCCCTCGGCGAGCATGCCTGCATCGTGGTTGCATTCCAGCACCAGCGCATCGCAGCCGGACAGGCTCGCCTCGACATGCCGCGTGCTCGTCCCCAGGTCGGTGAGCACGCCCAACCGATGCACGCCATCGCCGACGACGAACTGCACCGGCTCGCGGGCGTCGTGCGGAACGGGGAACGGCCGGATCTCGAGATCGCCGATCGCGAAGGCGTCGTGGCTGTCGAATCCGTAGGCTCGTGCGCTGTGCGCGAAGCGCTCGCCGACGGCGTCGAG
The DNA here is from genome assembly GCA_018971195.1 of Betaproteobacteria bacterium. Classification (GTDB taxonomy): domain Bacteria; phylum Pseudomonadota; class Gammaproteobacteria; order Burkholderiales; family Casimicrobiaceae; genus VBCG01. The sequence continues at coordinate 392 of JAGXBK010000125.1, read as the reverse complement.
GGTCCCGAACGTGAGCCAGACGGCGATGCCGTGGCGCGCCGCGAACGCCGGCACGCCGCCGACATGATCCGCGTGCTCGTGGGTCACCAGGATCGCCGCGATCGACGCGGGCTCGATCCCCAGGCGCGCAAGCCTCGCTGCCGCATCGCGGACGCCGAAGCCGCAGTCGATCAGGACCCGCGTATCGCCGGCCTCGACCACGAGGCCATTGCCTTCGCTGCCACTGCCCAGCGACGCAAAGCGCATGTCAGCGGCACCCAAACCCGGGACGCACCACGTTTTGTAAAAACAGGGACGCACCACGTTTTCCCATCATGCTCGATCCATATCCGATGAGCAGCGAAAACGTGGTGCGTCCCTGTTTTTTGCAAAACGTGGTGCGTCCCGGGTTT
>JAGXBK010000124.1 GCA_018971195.1 Betaproteobacteria bacterium | reverse complement strand
CCGTGGGTTAACGACCGAAGTCGCACCGGGACCCGCGCGACGACGCGGGTGTGCCACCGAAGACCTGCCGGCACTGTCCCGTACCGCGCGCCAGCCACGTCGCGCACGGGCGGATCGGGCGCCCGCGCGATTCCACCGCACCGTTGGCGCCATGAGCGCGCGGTAGAATCGGCGCAGCCCCTGCAACCGACCCGATCATGCCCGAAGCACCGCTCCCCGCCATCGAGATCGAGACCGCCGGGAATCCCGACGCCGCGGTGATCTGGATGCACGGCCTGGGCGACGACGGCCGCGGCTGGTCGGAAGTCGTCCCGATGCTGGGCCTGCCCAAACGCCTTGCGGTCCGGTTCCTCTTTCCGCATGCGCCGGTGATGCCGGTGACGATCAACAACGGCATGCGTATGCGCGCGTGGTACGACATCCGCCAGGCGAACTTCAACGAGCGCGCGGACGTCGAAGGCGTCCGGCGCTCGCAGGCGCTGGTGGAGGGGTTGCAGGCGCGCGAGATCGACCGCGGCATCGCGCCGTCGCGCACCGTGCTTGCCGGCTTCTCGCAAGGCGGGGCGGTGGCGCTCTACGCCGGCATCCGCCATGCCGCGAGGCTCGCCGGCATCGTCGGCCTGTCGACCTACCTCGTCGACGCCGACCATGCGGTGCAGGAAGCGAGCGCCGCGAACCGCGACGTGCCGATCTTCATGGCGCATGGAACCCGGGACCCGGTGATCCAGTACGCCTGGGCCGAGCATTCGCGCGCCGTACTGCTTGCAGGCGGATGGCCCGTGGAGTGGCACGGCTACCCGATGGAGCATTCGGCGGTGCCCGAGGAACTCGCCGCGGTCGGCGCCTTCCTGGCGAAAGTGCTGCCTCCGCGCTGACGCGCGTTGCGTCGGGCGCTCCGGTCCGAATCCGGCGCCTATCCTGATCGTCGCGCCTCGTCAGCCTTCGGGCTTCGGCTCGAACTTCAGCGCCGCCGAATTCAGGCAATAACGCTGCCCCGTCGGTTCGGGTCCGTCGGGGAAGACGTGCCCGAGATGGGCGTTGCAGGCGGCGCACAGGACTTCGGTGCGACGCATCGACAGCGAACTGTCAGTCTCCTCGCGCACCCGGTCCTGCGCCATTGGCGCGTAGAACGACGGCCAGCCGGTGCCGGAATCGTACTTGGTCTCCGACGAGAACAACGGCGTTCCGCAGCAGACGCAGCGATAGGTCCCCTGCGCGTGGTTGTCCCAGTACTCGCCGGTGAACGCGCGCTCGGTTCCTCTCCGGCGCGCGACCCGGTACTGCTCCGGGGTCAGCGCGGCCTGCCACTCGGCGTCGGACTTGTCGCTGTCGCAGCATCCGGCGGTGGCGTTCTTGCTTCGATCGGTGTCGTTCATGGTCGTCGTCCTCGTGCGTGGATGAAGGCGATGTGCGGGCATCGGCGGATGCACCGGGCGCATGCGCTATAGTGGCTGTCACACTCCGCATCCTTACAGCTGATCCATCGGATTTGGATACGATTCCCGCCGCGTCGTTCCGCCGGGACGCCCGCGTCATCGGCGTCGTCAGCCTGGCGCACGGGCTGTCGCATTTCCTGCAGCTCGCGCTGCCGCCGCTGTTTCCTCTGCTCAAGGCGGATTTCGACGTATCGTGGACCCTGCTGGGGTTCGTCGTCGGGGTATTCTACGTCTCGAGCGGAATGGTCCAGTTCATCGCGGGCTTTGCAGTCGACCGGGTGGGCGCGCGTCCGGTACTGTTGTCCGGCATGGCGTTGCTCGCCGGGGGCACACTGGCGGCCTCCTTCGCCCCCGGTGCCTGGTGGCTGATCCCCTGCGTGGCGATGATGGGCGCGGGCAATGGCGTGTTCCATCCGTCCGATTTCGCGATCCTCAACGCCAACGTGACCCCGCGGCGCCTGGGGCATGCCTATTCGTCGCACGGCGCGAGCGGCAACCTGGGTTACGCGCTGGCCCCGATCGTGAGCTACGGCCTCGCCTCGAGCTTCGGTTGGCGCGTGGCGCTCGCCTCGATGGCGGTCGTCGGTCTCGTCGTGCTGGGCGTCCTTGCGACCCAGCGGCGCCTGCTGACGTCGCAACGCGCCGCAGATGGCCGGGCGCACACCCTCAAGGGCAGCGCGAGCCTGTTCCTGCAGGCGCCAATCGTGCTGTGCTTCCTGTATTTCGTGTTCCAGACCATGGGAACCGTCGGCGTGCAGACATTCCTGCCTGCCGCGCTCAACGTCGGGCTGGGGATCCCGCTGGTCGTGGGGACCTCCGCCGTCACCGCCTACCTGCTCGGCGGGACGGCCGGTATCGTCGCCGGAGGTTTTCTCGCGGTGCGTGCGTCGCGCCACGACCTGGTTGCGGCGGGTGGGCTGCTACTGGGTGCGACGCTGATGAGCTTCGTCGGCACTGGCGCCGTGCGTGGCGAAGGGGTGTTGCCGCTGTTCGCATTCGCGGGGCTCTTTGTCGGCGCCACGGGACCCTCGCGCGACCTGATCGTGCGCAATGCGACGCCCAGGGGCGCCGCGGGCCGGGTCTACGGTTTCGTCTACTCCGGGCTCGACACCGGCGCGATGCTGGGGCCGGTGTGGTTCGGCATGATGCTCGATCACGGGTTCGGGCAGCAGGTCTTCTTCATGATCGCCGCGCTGTTCGTCGTCGCCATTGCCACGGTCGTGCAGGTGCGGCGGGCGGGAACCATGCGCGCCGCGTGACGATCCTCCCGCGGTAGCGGAATCCGGAAAGGACGGCATGGATCTGGGCATCGAAGGCAGGCGCGCGCTGGTGTGCGCGGCGAGCAAGGGCCTCGGTCGCGGCTGCGCGGAAGCGCTGGCGCGCGAGGGGGTGGACGTCATGATCTGCGCGCGCACCGAAACCGAGGTCGCGCGCGCCGCGGCCGAGATCGGTGCCGCGGCGGGGCGCCGCGTCGGCTGGGTTGCGTGTGACATCACCACTGCCGAAGGCCGCGCAGCCGCGCTGGCGGCCTGTCCGGCGCCCGACATCCTGGTCAACAACGCCGGCGGTCCCCCACCGGGCGATTTCCACGACTGGGACCGCGACGCGTGGATCCGGGCACTGGATGCGAACATGCTGACGCCGATCGAGCTGATCAAGGCGACCATCGACGCCATGGTGGTGCGCGGCTTCGGGCGCATCGTCAACATCACGTCGAGCGCAGTCAAGGCACCGATCGACACGCTGGGCCTGTCCAATGGGGCCCGGTCGGGGCTCACTGGCTTCGTCGCGGGGCTCGCGCGCAAGGTCGTCCGCCACAACGTCACGATCAACAACCTGCTGCCGGGGCCTTTCGAGACCGACCGCCTGCGCGCGAATTTCGCGAGCCTCGCCAAGGCCGGCGGCAAGTCGCTGGAGGAGGTGCGGCAGGCGAGGATCAACGCCAACCCGGCAAAGCGCTTCGGCGACCCGGCCGAGTTCGGGGCGGCCTGTGCGTACCTGTGCAGCGTCCACGCCGGTTACATCGCCGGCCAGAACATCCTCCTGGACGGTGGCGCCTACCCCGGAACGTTCTGAACCTGCGTGCGGACCCGACCATGCTCGATCTCCACTACTGGCCCACCCCCAACGGTCACAAGATCACGATGTTCCTCGAGGAGACCGGCGTCCCCTACACGCTGAAGCTGGTCAACATCTCGAAAGGCGACCAGTTCGCACCCGGATTCCTCGCCATCGCGCCGAACAACCGCATACCGGCAATCGTCGACCACGCGCCGGCGATTCCGGGCGGGCCGGTGTCGATGTTCGAATCGGGTGCGATGCTGCTCTATCTCGCCGACAAGACCGGCAAGCTGATCCCTGCCGATCCGCGCTCGCGCTGGGAATGCATCCAGTGGCTCTTCTGGCAGATGGCGGGGCTGGGGCCGATGGCGGGCCAGGCCCACCATTTCCTGCACTATGCTCCGGAGAGGATTGCGTATGCGATTGATCGCTACGTGCGCGAGGCGGGGCGGCTCTATGCGGTCCTCGATCACCGGCTTCGCGGGCGCGACTACATCACCGGCGACTATTCGATCGCCGATATCGCCTGCTATCCATGGGTGCAGCCCGAGCGTCAGCGTCAGGACATCGACGAGTTTCCGGAGCTGAAGCGCTGGAAGGCGAGGATCGCGGCGCGCCCGGCAACGCAGCGAGCCTACGAAATCGCCAGGAAGGTCAACGCCAAGCCGTCGGTTAGCGACGAGGAGTCACGCAAGATCCTCTTCGGGCAGGACCAGCATACGGTCCGCTGACGCCAGCGCCTCGCCGTCGTCGAAGGCGCGGTCGCCGTCGGGCTCGCGGCGATGCGTCGCGCGCACGGCGCCGAAGTCCTGCAGCTTCCGGTCGAGCAGGTGGGTCGGCACCACATTGCCCAACGCATTGAAGATGGATTCGATGCGCCCCGGGTGGCGCTTCTCCCATTCGCGCAGCAGTTCGGCGACCTGCCGACGCTCGAGATTCTCCTGTGAACCGCAGAGCGTGCAGGGGATGATCGGGAACGCGCAAGCCTCGGCGTAGCGCGCGAGGTCGCGCTCGCGCACGTAGGCGAGCGGCCGGATGACGATGTGGCGGCCGTCGTCGGACACGAGCTTCGGCGGCATGGTCTTCAGCTTGCCGCCGTGGAACAGGTTCAGGAAGAACGTCGCGAGCAGGTCGTCGCGGTGATGGCCGAGCGCGATCTTCGTCGCGCCGAGCTCGGCCGCTACCCGGTAGAGCACTCCGCGGCGCAGCCGCGAGCACAGCGAGCACATCGTCGCACCCTCGGGAATCACTCGCTTGACGACGCTGTAGGTGTCCTGCTCGGCGATCCTGAACTCGATCCCGCGGCCGGCGAGGTAGCGCGGCAGCACGTCGGCGGGAAAGCCGGGCTGCTTCTGGTCGAGGTTGACCGCGATGAGCTCGAAGCACGCTGGCGCGCGCGCCTGCAGCGACAACAGGACGTCGAGCAGGCCATAGCTGTCCTTGCCACCCGATACGCAGACCATGACTCGGTCGCCTGCTTCGATCATCGCGTAATCGGCGATCGCCTGGCCGACCAGCCGCCGCAGCCGCTTTTTCAGCTTGCCGAGCTCGAATTCCGCCTTGCGCGGATCGCGGGTGCCTCCGGCGGGCGCCCGGGGGTCGATGCGGATGATCGGCGTGACGGCAGGGAGGGCCATGGCCCGATTCTACCTGTGGGGAGGGGTCGGGCGCGGGCGCGTGCGGACGCCGCCGGCCTTGCCCGCGCACGACGCGGGGGCGGCACCGCGGGGCAAGCTGTCGTACGGAGCGAGGCGAGTTGTCGTAGACTTCCGGCGTCGCCCGCCCGCAGGACGCACGCGATGCCCGATATCCTCATCAGCTATGCGCGCGAAGATGAAGCCGCCGCGGCGCGCCTGCGCGATGCGCTGGCGGGCCAGGGCTGGGATGTCTGGGGCGATGCCGGCAATGATGATCGCGCCGGCGAAGGTCCCCAGCCGAGCGCTGCGATCGGCGATGCCCTCAACGCCGTCAAGTGCGTGATCGTCCTGTGGTCCGGCGCGGCGATCGGCTCGAAGGCCGTCCGCCTGGGCGCGCGTGTCGCGCGCCTCGCCGGCAAGCTGGTCCCCGTACGCATCGACGGCAGCGAGATTCCCAGCGAGTTGCGCGAGGGGCGTCCGGCGAACCTCAGCGAATGGGCCGGCGACATCGTCCATCCGGAGTTTCGCCGGCTCACCCAGGCGCTCGAGGAACGCGCTCGCGGGCGCCGCGGCGAGCAGGCCGTGCCGGCACGCAGTCCCGGTCGCTGGCGGGCGAGCGCCCTCGCCACTGTCGCGCTGCTCGCGGTCGGCATCGCGCTCGGATACGGGATCGCGCAACTCGGCGGCGCGCCGGGACGCGCTGCACCCCAGGCCCTGCGGCAGGGCCTGAAGGCGTTCTTCGACGGCAAGTACGTCGAAGCCGAAGCGGAGTTGCGTTCGGCGCTGCGCGCGGGCAATGGCGCCGCTGGCTACTATCTCGCGCGGATGTACAGAGACGGACTGGGCGTGCACGCCGATCCTGCCAGGGCCCTTCGGTGGGCCGAGGAGGGCGCGGCGCGCGGCAATGCGCTGGCGCAGAACATGGTCGGGCTGCTCGAGGACGCGGGTCACGGATTGCGGCGCGACGACAAGGCCGCGCTCGCGTCGTATCTTGCAGCCGCAGACCAGGGGCTCGCCTGGGGCGCTTTCAACGCGGGCTATTTCTACGAATCGGGGCGCGGGCGGGCACAACCCGACGCGTCCACCGCATTCGAGTATTATCGGCGCGCCGCGGACGACGGAAACGCCGCGGCAGGCAACGCGATCGGCGACCTGTACCGGACCGGGCGCGGCGTGCCGCAGGATCGTGATCGCGCCGCCCAGTGGTATCGCTGGGCCGCCGATCGAGGGAGCGCTGCAGCCAGCCTGTCGCTGGGCTACATGTACGCGAATGGCCAGGGCGTGCGCCAGGACGACGGCGAAGCCGTCGAGCTCTACCAGCACGCAGCGCGACAGCAGCTGCCGGGAGCGCTGAACAATCTCGGCTACATGTACGAATACGGGCGCGGCGTTCCGATGGACCTCGAACGGGCGGCGTCGTATTACCGCCGTGCGGTCGAGCGCGGCGACAAGCCTGCGCTTTCGAACCTCGGGCGCGCGCTCGACAAGATCAAGGCCGCCGCGGCGGCGGCGTCGAATCGGCGCTGATCGTCACCCCAGCCCTCTCCCGGGCGCGGGCGCACAAGCCGAGCGGCGGCGAGGCGGATAACGGCTTGGGTGAGGGCGCAGCACGAAAAAACGGCCGTCGCGAGGACGGCCGTTTCTTTCGAACCGTGGTGCGGTTGTTACTTCTTTTCCGGCTCGGCAGGCTTCATCGCGTCCTTCGTCGCATCGGCAGCGGCCTTGGTCGCATCGGCGGCCTTGTCGGCAGCCGCCTTGGTCGCGTCCGCTGCAGTCGATGCGGCGTCCTTCGTCGCATCGGCAGCCTTGGAGGCGGCTTCCTTGGTCGCGTCGGCGGCCGACTTCGCAGCTTCCGTCGCGGCCGTACCTGCGTCCTTCGCTGCGGTGCTTGCCGCGTCAGCGGCCTTGGCTGCCGATTGCTTGGCCGTGTCGGCCGCTTCCTGGGCTTTCTGGCCGCACGCCGCAAGCGTCGTGGCCAGTGCCATCGCCGCCAGTGCGGCGAGCGTTCGCATCTTCATTCTGATTCTCCCGAATGTCGCAAATCGATGTTGGTGGGGATTCGGCGGAAGGATCGATTGCAGGGGCCTTCCGACAGTCTGACATTATAACCCATAATGCTGCGGGGATTTGACCCAGATCAGAGTCGCAGCGGGCGGGTGACGCGGGCACACCGCGCCGCCGGGGCCCTTTCAGAGCAGGCGCATGCGACGGATCTCCCACAGCGCGAGGGCGACGCCGCTGGCGATGACCACGGTCATGCCGACCGCCGACAGCGCGTCGGGGTGCTGGCCGAACACGAGGTAGCCGAAGGCGGTCGCCCAGAGGATCTGCAGGTAGGTGAAGGGCGACAGCAGCGCGGCCGGGGCCTGGAGGTAGGCGCGGGTCATGAACCAGTGTCCCAGGCCGGCGAGGCCGCCCAGCAGCACCAGCGCCGCGGCGCCCCCGGCGCCGAAGTGCGAGCCTTCCATTCCCCATGGCAGCAGCAG
>JAGXBK010000016.1 GCA_018971195.1 Betaproteobacteria bacterium | reverse complement strand
TGGACGCCGCCGGTATCCTCGCCGGCGGCGAACAGCCCCGGAAGCTCGGTCGCGCAATCGGCGCGAAAGACGACGCCGCCCATCATGTAATGCGCGGTCGGAATGACCTCGACCCGGCCGCCGGCGAGGTCGAAGCCGCAATCGGCGCAGCGCTCGACCATGCCCTTGAAGAGCTCGGTCACGCGCGCCGCGCCGAGATGGCGCATCTCGAGATAGAGCCCGCCATGGGCCGTGGTGTTGCCGCGGCGGATCTCGCGGAACATGGCGCGGCTGACGATATCGCGCGTCGCGCGCTCGCCGCGCGGATCGTACTTGTCCATGAAGCGGGCGCCGTCGCCGCCGAGGAGATAGCCGCCGGCGCCGCGCAGCCCCTCCTCCAGCACGGTGCCGGTCATGCGCGTGTCCGCTCCGGCGAGCAGCCCGGTCGGATGGAACTGCACCATCTCCATGTCGCGCAGCGTGAGGCCGAGGCGCAGCGCCATCGCGAGTCCGTCGCAGGACTTGTCTCCCGATGGCGTGTGATAGCGGTACATCGTCGGACCGCCGCCGGTGGCGAGCACCACCGCGCGCGCACGCACGAACACGAGCTCCCCGGTGCGCATGTCGATGAACAGCACGCCGCTGATGCGGCCGCCGTCGCGCGAAGGCACCAGCGCGACCGCGCGATGCTCCTCCAGCCGCTCGATGCCGCGCGCCCACAGCTGCTCGGCAAGCCGGCTGATGATCTCGATGCCGGTCAGGTCGCCCTTGTGGACGGTGCGGTCGAAGGTCTGGCCGGCGAACGCTTTCTGGTGCAGCGTGCCGTCCGGGTTGCGGTCGAAGAAGCAGCCGAGCTCGTTCTCGAGCTCGTGGATGCGCTCGACTGCGCCCGTGACCAGCCGCCATGCGAGGTCCTGCTGCGGCAGCCACTTGCCGCCCTCGATCGTGTCCATGAAATGGCGCTCGATCGAATCGCCGGCGGCGAGGGCCACGTTGTAGCCGCCCTGGACCATTCGCGTGCACCCGCACTTGCCCAGCAGTCCCTTGACGGCGACCGTCACCGACAGCGACGGATTCGCGTCGTAAGCGTGGAGCGCCGCGAACAGGCCCGCGCCGCCGCTGCCGAGGACCAGGACATCCGTACTGCGCTCGATCATCGAGCGCCCAGCTTTGCGAGCACCGCGTCGCGTTTCGAACGGGCTCTGGCGTCGACGTCGGCGTAGAGGCTGCCGCCGACACTGTCCATCGCGACCTGCAGCGGACCGAAGCCGCGGATGCGGAACTTCCACAGACTCTCGGGATTGAGGTCGTCGAGGTCGACATCCTCGATCGCCTCGATCCAGGTCGTCTCCAGCGCCGCGACTCCGCCGATGATCGCGAGATAGACGCCGCCCAGCTCGCCGAAAGCGCGCAGCGATTCGGCGCCGAGCCCCCCCTTGCCGACGATGATCCGCACGCCGCAGTCCTGCATCAGCGGCCGGGTGTAGCGCTCCATCCGCATCGACGTCGTCGTTCCGATGCACACCGGCGCGTACCCTGCCGGATATGCGGGCGACGGCTCGACCTTGCGGACGTTGGGCGCGGTGTGGATGACGGCATGCCCGGCGAGGTCGAAGCGCGTGCGCCGTCCGCGGTCGAACATGTGGATCTGCGTCGCGTCGCGGATGCCGAACAGCGTGCCTTCGAGCGTCACCATGTCCCCGACGCGCAAGGCGCGCACCTGGGCCTCGGTGACGGGCGTTCCCAGCGTGAGCGACCGGTCAGAAGCCATAGGTCACCCCCGCCGGCGTCAGCACGGCGCGCGCGCGCCGCGCCGAGTGGCATTGCATGTTGACCGCGACCGGGTTCATCGTGATGTGGGTCGCCGCGATCTCGATGTGCACGGCGAACGCGGTGGCGTCGCCGCCGAGGCCCTGCGGACCGATGCCGAGCTCGTTGACGGCGGCCGACAGCGCGCGCTCGAGCGCAGCGCCCTCGGGATCGTCGCAGACGCTGCCCAGCGGCCGGGTCGCGGCCACCTTCGCGAGGTGGACGCACAGGTCCGCGCTGCCCCCGACGCCGACGCCGACGATCGTCGGCGGGCAGGTCTTGCCGCCCGCGTCGAGCACGCAGTCGACGACGAAGCGCTCGATCGCAGCCACCCCTTCGGCGGGCACCGCCATCTTCAGCCACGAGTTGTTCTCGGAGCCGCTGCCCTTGGGGATCATCTCGATCACCAGCTCGTCGGGGCGCTCGGAAAACGCGACGTTGATCACCGGCACGCGCCGGCCGGTCGACGTGTGGCGGTTCTTGCGCGTGATCGGATGCACGACCGACGAGCGCAGCGGATGCTCGCGCGTCGCGCGCTCGCAGCCGCGGATGATCGCCGCCTCGAGATCGACGCCGTCGACGCGCAGGTTGCGGCCCAGCGTCACGTTGTAGATGGGGATGCCGGTGTCCTGGCAGAGGAGATTGCCGGTGTCCTCGGCGACCCCGATGTTGCGAATCATCGTGGCGAGCACGCGCTTGCCGCCCGCGTCGGTCTCGACGCGGTCGAGGCGCTCGAAGCCCTGCTTGATGTCGTCGGGTAGGATCTTGAGCGCCCGGATGTAGAGCTCCCGCGCGGCATCCTCCACGCGGGCGATGTCGACGTCCATGGTCACGTGCTCCGAAAATGCACGACGCGGCCGCACATCAGCGGACCGCCAGCAGGAAGAATACCGCGACGAGCAGCGAGACCCCGGCGGCGACTGCGGCGAGGGATTTCTGCCAGTTGCGCCACGGCAGGAACTCGAGCGCCAGCACCCGCAGGCCGCCCGTCAGGTGCGCCGCGAGCAGGACCACGAGCCCCCATTCGGCGACCTTCACTGCCGGATTCCCGGTCCAGCGCAGGAAACCCTCGAGTGCCGCTTCGCCTTCGAGTGCCCGGCCCAGCGCCCAGAAGTGGACCGGCAGGAACAGCGCGAGCGCCACGCCCGAGATCCGATGCACGATGAACGCCCACCATCCCGCGGGACGGTCGCCGTGCGACCTGAACCGCTGCAGCGGCCCCTGCCGGATCATGCTGCGAGCCCCCAGATCGCGCGAAGCCCCAGTGCGAGCAGCGCGACGCCGACGACCACGGCGGCAAGATCCGCGCGGCGTCCCTGAAAGCCCATCCATTCGGCCGCGATCGCCCGCAGGCCGATCGGCGCATGCACCGCGGCGGCCACGACGAACACGGCGTAGAACGCCGGCCAGGCGATCGACGCATGGATGCGCGCGACGATCGCGGCCGCCGTCAGTCCGCTCCTGACCGCGTAGAAGATCGTCGCGAGGTGCACGACGACGCAGACCGCGAGCACGAACGCGCTCGCGCGCTGGAGCAGCCACAGCGTGGCATCGGTCCGCGCGCGACTTCGATCGAAGTCCACGCGCTGCCCGGCGGCAGCACCCGCGGCGCCGCGCACGAGGCTCACAGCTCGCCTTTCAGCAGCGCCCGGGACACCGCACGCTTCAGCCCGGCGATCGACGCGGTCGGTGCGAGATGCTTCGGGCAGCGCTCGGTGCAGCTCGCCTGCGAGTGGCAGGCGTGACACCCGGCGTCGCCGGCCACCGCGGCGAGACGTGCGCGATTACCGCCGTCGCGCACGTCGTTCACCAGCGTCCATGCGCGGTTGAGTGCGGCGGGCCCGAGATAGTCGGGTCGCCAGGCGACGATGTCGCAGGATGCATGGCAGACGCCGCAACCGATGCATTCGATCGCGGCGTCGGCGGCGCGGCGCTCGCGGCTTGCCGGCAGCACCCGCGCCATCGGGTCGTTGCGGGTCGCGGTCGGCACCAGTCGGCCTCGCGCCGCAGCCCACTTGTCGAAGAATCCGCGCATGTCGCAGACCAGGTCGCGGATCACCGGCAGGTTCGACAGCGGCCGCAATTCGAGGCGCGCGCCGGCGGCGACGCGATCGACGTGGGTGCGGCAGGTCCAGCGCGCGACACCGTTGACGGTCATCGCGCAGGATCCGCACATGCCGACGCGACATGCGTAGCGATATGCGAGCGTCGGATCGAGGTTGCGCTGGATCCAGGTGACGACGTCGAGCACCGTCTGGCTCGCCTCGCGCGGCACGCGGTAGCGGACGAACCGCCCGTCGGCGACACCTCGCCAGACATCGACGTCAATCGACGAGGAGGCGAGCTGCGCCGTTTCGGGCCGCCGCTCGCGGTGTGGGTCCCCCGCCTGTGCCGTTCCGGCCGTCATCCTGAACCTGGGTTCAAGATCGGTCGCCTGCCGGGACCATCAGGCGCTTCCGCGTGGGAGCGCACACCGGTCCACATGGGGCAACGGCAACCTCGCTACGAGAGCATTGGTCCAAAGAACGTATGGCCGACACGAACACCGCAGGGGATTGAAGCCGAACGGCCGGGAAAGCGGGCTAGAACAGCTTTTCCTGGCCTGCAAGCGCCTCGTCGATCGCCGCCTGCATTGCGCGGATTCTACGCCGTGCCGCGTCATCGTCAACCGCTACGCCCGCCGCAGCGACGCCCGCCGCGGCGGCTGCGCGCGGGGAGCCCGACGACGCCGACCGGCGCGCCCGCAGCAGCTCGTGCGCGATGTTGAGCGCAGCCATCACGGCGATGCGCTCGCTGCCGCTCACCTTGCCCGCGTCGCGAATCTCGCGCATCCGCCGATCGAGAAACGTCACGGCCTCGCCGAGCTCCTCGCGCTCGTCCTCCTTGCACGCGATCTTGAGATCGCGCCCGAGGATGGTCACGCTGAGCGTGACCGTGTGCGAAGGATTGCCGGAGCCGGCGCTCATTGAACCCCCACGCTTGCGGCTTGCGCCGCTGCGCTGCCCCCGAAGGGGGAGTTATTCGCGTCTCGGGACGGCCCAGCGGCGCTTGTATGTTGTCCACTCACTGGATAACTCGGGTGAGAATGGACATCGACGGAATCCGGGAGAGGGTCGCCGCAGCGCGCTCGAGGTGGAATCCTCGGGAATGAGATTGGCGCCCTCGACCGGTGCTCAATGTCCGAACGGTATCCCGAGGCCGGCAGCGCCGTGTCCTCGCATGCACAAGCGAGGACAGGAGCATCGGCTCCGAGGCTCCCGACTTCCTCCGTCGCCAGGAGGTTGTATGCGATACGCCGGAATCGATATCGCGTCGGAAACACACGCCGTTGCCGTCGTCGATGCTGACGGTACCGTGGAGAGCAAGCCCACACTGTTTGCGGAAGATGCAACCGGATATCAAACGGCCTTGCGAGTGCTCGGTGCCCCGGGGGACGTGCTGATTGCCATGGAGGCCACCGGTCATTATTGGAAGAACCTGTTCGCCGCATTGGCTGCGGCCGGACACGCGGTGGCGTTGCTCAATCCGTTGCGCACCCATCGCTTCGCCGGCGAGGACCTGACCCGCACCAAGACCGACACCATCGACGCACTGAGCATCGCGCGCTTTGCGGCGCAGAAACAGCCGCTGCCTACGCACCTGCCCGATCCCGCCACCGAGGAACTGCGCGAGCTGGTGCGCCTGCGCCAGCGGCTGCTGCAGGACTTCGGCGATCGCGTGCGGCAATTGCATCGCCTGGTCGACCTCGGCTTCCCCGAATTCACCCGCTACGTCCACGGTCTCAACACTGAACTCGCCAGCGCCATCCTGCACGACTACCCCACTGCCGCCGCCTTTCACGGCGTCGCCGTCAAGCGCTTGGCCGCGCTGCGGTATGACGGAACCCACCGCGTCGGCATCGACCTCGCCCGCGCCCTCATCGATGCGGCCCGGCACTCGGTCGGCCAGCATCACAGTGCCGCTTACCGCGTCCAGGTTCGCTACGCCTGCCAGGATCTGGACCTCCTGCGCCGCCGGCTGCGCGAGCTCGATCGCGACATCGACAGCAAGCTGCGCGAGCACGCGGTCGGCACCCTGCTCACCACCATCGACGGCATCGGTCCGCACACCGCCGCCTACCTCATCGCCGAGCTCGGTGACCCTGCCCACTTTGCTACCGCCGGCGCGCTCGCCGCTTACGTCGGCGTCATCCCCGGCCTCCGCCAATCGGGCAAACGCCACACCCTCCGCGCCCCACTCACCCCCATTGGCAACGCGCGCCTGCGCGCCGCCCTGTGGATGCCGACGCTGACCGCCGTTCGCTACAACCCCTGGTTGCGCGCCTACTACCAGCAGCTGCGCGCCCGTGGCAAGTTGCCCAAGGTCGCGTTGGTCGCATGCATGCACAAACTGCTGTTCGCCATCTACAGCGTCGCCAAGCACCGCCGCCCCTTCGTTCCGCAACTCACCGCCCTCGGGACGACCCCATGAAAAAACCCCTTGACAGAGATCACGGTATCTCATTCGACGGGCATCCTCGAGATCAGCGTGTCGAGTCTGGAACTCGCCTGCGACATGCGCAGTGCCAGATCGCGGTTCTTCTCCTGTGCCGCGGCGAGCTCGCGCCGCAGCGCCTCGTTCGCCTCGCGCAGCGCGCGCGCCTGGGCGATCAGCGATTCGACACGTTCTTCCAGTGCGGCGAGCTCGATATCCATGATCTGGGGGAACTATAGGCGGCGCCTCGCGGGCGCGTCAACCGCGGTGACCGAGCGCGCGAACGCCGCGGGAGCCCGCGGGCTCCGCTTCGGCCTCCATCAGCGCACGGTCTCGCCACCGGGGTCCGTATCGAGCGCAACGTAGCGCACCGACAGCACTTCGAGATCCTCGACGCCGCCCGGCGTTCTCAGCGTGACCGTATCGCCCTCGCGCGCCTTCAGGAGCGCGCAGGCCATCGGCGAGATCCAGCTGATGTAGCCGCGGCCCGCGTCGATCTCGTCGACGCCGACGATGCTGACGCTGCGCTCGGCGCCGCGGGTGTCGCCGACCCTCACCGTCGCCCCGAAGTAGACCCGCGACCGTGCATCGTCGTCGCGACGCGCCGCGGGATCGACGACCTCGGCCTGGTCCAGGCGGCGAACCAGGAAGCGGATCCTGCGATCGATCTCGCGCAGGCGCTTCTTGCCGTAGATGTAGTCGCCGTTCTCCGACCGGTCGCCGTTGCCGGCCGCCCACGCGACGATCGCAACCAGCTCGGGCCGCTCCCGCGACACCAGCGCATCGAGCTCGCGCCGCATCCGCGCGAACCCGCCCGGGGTCATGTAGTTGCGTGCGCCGGCGGGCAGCGGCGACGAGTCTTCCGCTGCGTCCTGCGCGTCGTCGGGCGCTTCGTGCTCGGTGGTGAAAGCCTTGCTCATGCGTCGATCCCGCGTCGCAGGCACGCGGCGCCGGCGACGAAAAGCCCTGCCGTGCAGCCTGCACCGCGCTGCACCCGCGAATTATAGGCCGTCGCGCTTCGGCCGCTGCGCCCCGGCGAGCGCCGCGCACAGACTCGCCATGCCGTCGACGAAGCGCGGGCCGGGCCGGTGCAGCAGGTTCGCGTCGACGACGAACAGGTTGCCAAGGCGCACCGCGGCGAGCGCTTTCCACCGGCGCCATCGGTCGAGCCAGGCCGGGCGCCGGGCGCCATCGGTCCCGGCGACGATCACCTGCGGATCGGCGGCAAGCACCGCCTCGACGCTCACCTGCAGCGCGGGCACCGGCTGCGCGCCGAACACGTTGGTTCCGCCGCATCGCTCTATCGCCTGGGTCACCAGCTGCTCGCCGCCGAGGGTGTAGATCGGGGCGTCGTAGACCTGATAGAAGACGCGCAGCCGCGGCGAGCCCCCGGCCGATCGCGCCAGCGCATCGACCTTCGCGCGAAACCGCGCCGCGGCCGCGTCGGCGCTCGCCTTCGTTCCCGCGAGGACCCCCAGGCGCTCGATGTCCGACGCGATGTCGTCGATGTGCCGCGCGTCGGTCTCGAACACCGGAATGCCATGGTCCCTGAGCCACGAGACCTGCGCCGGCGTCGTCCACGGCCAGGTGACGATGAGATCGGGCGCGAGTGCGACGATGCGCTCGAGGTCCAGGGCTGCGACGTCGCCGACCACCGGAAGCTTGGTGGCCGCCGGGGGATAGTCGGATCCCTTGATCACCCCGACCACGCGCTCGCCCGCGCCTGCAGCGAAGACGAGCTCGGTCGCGTGCGGCGCGAGGGTCACGATGCGCCGCGCAGGCTGCGCGAGCACGACGCTCGCGCCGGTGTCGTCGACGACGTGAACTTCGGCCCGCACGGGCAGCGAAGCGACCGCGAGCCCGGCCGCCGCGAGCAGGCTCGAGCCGAGCCGCCGCCAGCCTCCAATGCCTCGACCGGCCTGCGCTCCGGCACGGTAGGGTGAGGACGCGCAGCGGCGAAGCGCGATCACAGCTGCCATCGCGCCCCGGCGAAGACGCGCGCACCGCCGGTCGCGTAGTCGGCGGCGAGCTCGTAGTTCTTGTCGAAGACGTTGTCGCCGCGGATGAACAGCGTCACGCCGTGCGCGAGCGGCCATTCGACGCCGACGTTCACGATGCCGTAGCCGCCCATCCGGCGCAGGTTCTCCGCGTCGTCGAATCGCGCCGACGATCCTACCCATTCGGCGGTCAGTCGTGCCGGCCCCAGGTTCTGCGTCAGGGACAGCGTCGCATGCCGCCTTGCACGCCGCGGCAGCAGGTCTCCATTCGCATCGTCCGTCGGCGCCTGCAGGTCGATCGAGGCGTGCGCGTGGGTGTCACGCCACTGCGAGTCCCCATAGAGCGTCACGCCCTCGAGCGTCGCATCGGACACGTTGTTCGGCCTGCAGTTGAAATTGGCATCGCACTGGAAGACGATCAGGTCGCGCACGCGGTTGCGGTAAGCGACCAGATGCGCCTGCCAGCTCGCCTCGCCGAAGCTGCCGGCCGCGTGGATGCCGGCCTCGAAATTGCGCGCGGTCTCGGGCCGCAGGCCGGGGTTGGAGTACCCGGGGTAATAGAGGTCGTTGAAGGTCGGCACGCGGAACGCGGTTCCCGCGCCGGCCGTGAAGCGCCACATCGGCGAGATCCGGTAGCCCCAGGCAATCGCGCCGGTCGTCTTTGCGCCGAACTGGTTCGACTGGTCGTGGCGCGCATTCGCCTGGATCGCATTGGGGCCCGCAACCATCCGCCAGATCGCCGTCAGCGAATTCGTGTCTCGCGAATCGACCGCGAAGCCGGAATCGGAGGCAACGTGCTCCTCGCGACGCTCCGCCGCGATGGTCATGCTGCCGGCCGGCAGGGTGAAATCGCTCTGCCACGCATACTGGCGCTGTCGGGTCGTGAAGGGATAGTCGCCGTATCCGGTCTTCGACACCGAACGGTCGTCACCGTCGCCCACCGACAGGTTCGACGTCCACCACGGCGCAAGCCGGTCGACCGCCGCCGCACGCCAGGAGGTAAGCGTGGTCAGCGTGCGATCGTTGAAGTTGTCGCCCGCGTCGAACTGGTTGTCGAGGTGGCTGCGGAAGAACTGCAGCGACAGCACCTGCCCTGGCGCGGGCGTCAGCGATCCACTGGCGGACACGCCGGCGCTGCGATAGCCGTCGCGATCGGGGTCGTAGCTGAAGTTGGCGGGATTGGTGATCGCGTTGAAGCCGGTGCTGTGGCGCGCGGACACCTGCAGCGATGCGCTCGCGACCGGCGTTCCGCCCGAGATGCCCGCGGTGCCCGACGAGGTTTCGTATGTCCCGTAGCCGACCGAGGCATTCGCGTGCAGGCCGCGTTCCCCGCGTCGGGTGAAAATCTGGATGACACCGCCGATCGCATCGGCGCCATAGAGGCTCGACGCGGGCCCGCGAAGGATCTCGATATGGTCGACCTGGTCGAGCGGAATCCCCTCCAGCGCCGTTTCGCCGCTGGACGACGAGGAGACGCGCATGCCGTCGATCAGCACCAGCGTCTGCGTCGCGTTCGCGCCGCGCAGGAAGATTCCCGACGTCGCGCCGGGTCCGCCGTTGCGATCGATCTCGACGCCGGGCTGGCGCTGCAGCAGCGACACGAGGCTGTCGACGCCGCTTTGCGCAATCTGGTCGGCGCCGATGACCGTTACGTCGGCGACCAGATCCTCGGCGGACTGAGGCCCGCGCGCAGCGGTGACGACGACCGGCTCCAGGACGGCCGTACCCGGGGGCACGGCCGGCACCTGCGCCTGCGCGATCGGCGCCGCGGCGAACGCGGCCACCAGGACGTGGAAAACAAATGAGTTATGGCGAACCCGGCCACCGGTTCGCGGGTGCTGCTGCTTGCTGGGCATTGGATGCTCGCTTTCGTCACGCCGTGGGAACCCCGCACGGACATTGATCGGCACAACACGAGCATCGCGACGACGCCGGCAAGCCTGGGCGCCCACCGGTGCCAGGCGTCGGACGACGGGGCCTGCCGCGGTGGCGCGTACGCGCCTGCGAGCGGCAACGGATCCCCGCGCTGCGGTTCACTTTTCGCCGCCGGCGCCGGGCGGCGCCGTAAGCGATGCAGGCCGGTCTCCGGGCTTGCCGGTCTTGATCGTCCCGCCTTCCCGTCCGCAGCGCGCGGTCAGTGGCATTGCCTCGAGGGTCGGACGATCCGCACCGGCTTACCGTTGCGGGGGCAGCCGCGGCCTTGGCACCTGCACTCGTCCTGCATCCGGCGCCGCACCGCGTTCCCGTTTCACCCGCCGGACCGATGACGTCCGGCGGACACCTGCGAACGTGATTCTACTTCACCCCCACGACGGCGGTCCGGCTGCGGAGCCTTTCCGCGGGCGTGTCGACCCGGCCACTTTGCTAGAATGATCGGTTCCGCCCAACGCCCCTGCCACGCCCGGCGCCGACCGATCGCCCCCGAGTGACCCGCAAGCTCTACATCCGCACGTTCGGCTGCCAGATGAACGAGTACGACTCGGACCGCATGGCCGACGTGCTCGCCGCCTCCGACGGCCTGGCGCTGACCGACCGCCCCGAGAACGCCGACGTCATCCTGTTCAACACCTGCTCGGTGCGCGAGAAGGCGCAGGAGCGGGTATTCCATGACCTCGGCCGGGTTCGCGCCCTGAAAGCGGTCCGCCCCGACCTGATCATCGGCGTTGGCGGCTGCGTCGCGTCCCAGGAGGGCGCGGCCATCGTCGAGCGCGCCCCGTACGTCGACCTCGTGTTCGGTCCGCAGACGCTGCATCGCCTGCCCGCGATGATCCGCGCGCGCCGCGACACCGGTATGCCTCAGGTCGACATCTCGTTTCCCGAGATCGAGAAGTTCGACCACCTGCCGCCGCCGCGCGTCGAGGGCGCGAACGCATACGTCTCGATCATGGAGGGTTGCAGCAAGTACTGCTCGTTCTGCATCGTTCCCTACACCCGGGGCGAGGAGGTCTCGCGTCCGTTCGACGACGTGCTGACCGAGATCGCCGACCTCGCCCTCCAGGGCGTGATGGAAGTGACGCTGCTCGGGCAGAACGTGAACGCCTACCGGTGCCCATCGGCCGAGGACGGCGAGGTCGCAGACCTCGCGATGCTGCTCGAATATGCGGCCGCGATCCCGGGCATCGAGCGCCTGCGCTACACGACATCGCATCCGAAGGAGATGGGCGCGCGGCTGATCTCGGCCTACGGCAGGCTCGACAAGCTGGTGTCGCACCTGCATCTTCCGGTGCAATCAGGGTCCGATCGCGTCCTCGCCGCCATGAAGCGCGGCTACACGGCCCTCGAGTACAAGTCGATCGTGCGCAGGCTGCGCGCCGAGCGCCCCGGCCTGTCGCTCACGTCGGATTTCATCGTCGGCTTCCCGGGGGAGACCGAGGCCGACTTCGAGCAGACGCTGCGCCTGGTCGAGGACGTGGGCTTCGACGGCGCGTTCAGCTTCGCCTACAGCACGCGGCCCGGGACGCCGGCCGCGGATCTGCCCGACCGCGTGCCCGCCGAGGCTGCGCAGCGTCGCCTCGAACGGCTGCAGTCGCTGCTCGACGCGCAGTATCGCGCCGTGAGCGCGTCGATGGTCGGCAAGCGGGAGCGCGTGCTCGTGACCGGCCGCTCGGCCAGGGATGCGGGCGAACTCGCCGGGCGCTGCGACAACAACCGCGTCGTCAACTTCGCCGGCGATGCGGCATCGATCGGCCGATACGTCGACGTCGTCATCACCGCGGCGCTGCCGCATTCCCTGCGCGGCGAGCCCGTTCACCCGTGAGAGCCTCCGGCCCGCGCGCCGTCGCCGCCGGTCCTGTACCCGCAAACTGGAGCTGCCGATACATGCTGCAACTGCGTGCTACCCGCATCGCGATCCTGATGTCCGCCGTCGCCCCGCTGCTGTTCGCCGGCTGCGCGAGCGTTCCCGCGTCGAGCGCGTCCCGCTCCGGCGAAACCGAGGCCATCGCGGCAGCAGCCGCGAACGCCGCCACCGAGCACCCCGCAGGTTCCGGGGGCACGGCGCCCGGGAGCGCGCAGCCGACGCCGCCGAAAGCGACCGCTGCGGCAGCCGCTGCCGCGGCGGCAGCGCAGGCGGCCCAGGCGGCCAAGCCTTTCGCGGACGTGATCAAGGGGGCGAAGGAATCGACAGGCCTGTTCAACCTCTGGCAGAAGGACGACAAGGTCTGGATCGAGATCGGGCCCGAGCAGTTCGATCATCCGTACTTCTTCAAGTCGGCGCTGAACCAGGGCATCGGCGAGCACCGGCTCTTCGGCGGCGCGATGACCTACCCGGTCGGTGTCGCCCAGATCGTCGTGTTCCACAAGCACGGCAACACCGTGCAGCTGATCGCCAAGAACGAGAAATACACGGCGAGGGCAGGAACGCCCGAAGCGCGCGCGGTCGCCGCGGGCTTCTCCGACAGCCTGCTCGCGACGGCGCCGATCGCGTCCCAGCCCAAGCCGGAGGGCAAGTCGGTCCTGATCGACGCCAATGCACTGCTCTTCGCCGACATCCCGGCAGCGGTGCCCTTCCTCGAGAGGGTCTATCGCCAGACCTACGGCTTCGATGCCCGCAACTCGTCGTTCGGCAAGCTCTGGGCGAGCCCCGACAACGTCGCGCTGGAGGTTTCGGCGCATTACTCGCTGTCGCACCTGGTGCTGCCGCCGCCCCCGCCCGCCAAGTCGACGTTGCCGCCGCCCCCGTCGACGCTGCCGGACCTGCGCAGCATGTTCCTCGGCTATTACTACACGTTCGCCAAGCTGCCCGACGTGCCGATGCCGGCGCGGCGGGCCGACGATCGCATCGGCTATTTCACGACCGAAGTCCTCGATTTCACTTCCGACATCCCGCGCGTCCCGGTCGAGCATTTCGTCGATCGCTGGCGCCTGGAGAAGAAGGATCCTGCCGCGGCGATGTCCGAGCCGAAGCAGCCGATCGTGTTCTGGCTCGACCGCAACATCCCGGTCAAGTACCGCGAGCCGATCCGGGAGGGAATCCTCGAGTGGAACAAGGCCTTCGAGCGCATCGGCTTCAAGGACGCGATCCGCGTCGAGGTCCAGCCCGATGACGCTGATTTCGACACCTCCGACATCCGCCATGCGTCGGTGCGCTGGCAGACCGTCGCGAAGTCTTCGTACGGCGCCATCGGCCCCTCGGTCGTCGATCCGCGAACCGGCGAGATCCTCGACGCCGACATCGGCATCGACGCCAACAATATCCGCGTCGTCCGCAACCTGCGCGGCGAGTACCTGCCGTCGCCCTCAAATGCGTTCTCCGCGCTGGCGGGGACGCAAGCCGCGCCTCGCGCCGATGCGCAGAGCTGCAGCTACGAGGAGGAGGCGACCGGTGATGCCGCTTTCGCGCTGTCGCTGCTCGAGGCGCGCGGCGAGATCGCGCCCGACAGCCCCGCCGTCGACAAGTTCGTCGATGCGTTCCTGAAGGCGGTGACCATGCACGAGGTCGGGCACACGCTGGGGCTGCGCCACAATTTCCGCGCGTCGACGATCTACACCGAGGCTGAGCTTTCCGATCCGGCCTTCACGGCGAAGAACGGCATCGCCGGCTCGGTCATGGAGTACAACCCATGGAACATCGCGGTCAAAGGCGAGCGTCAGGGGCAGTTCAACATGTCGACGCTCGGGCCCTACGACTACTGGGCGATCGAGTACGGGTACAAGACGCTCCCGGCGCAGGATGAGGCGGCGGACCTCGCGAAGATCGCCGCCCGCTCGAACGAGCCGCAGCTCGCCTACGCGACCGACGAGGATGCCGGAGGATCCGGACTCGATCCCGACGTCAACCAGCTCGATCTCGGCAGCGATCCTCTCGCGTACGCGAAAAAGCGGGTCGAGTTGGTGCGTGAAATGTGGCAGCGCACTGAAGCGATGCAGCTGCCGCCGGGCCAGAGCTATTCCGTCCTGCGGCGCAACTTCAGCCGCGGGTTGATCGAAGCGGCGCAGGGTGCGCTGTTCGCCGCCAAGTACGTCGGCGGCCTGACGACCCTCAAGGATCGCGCCGGCAGCGGCCGCGCACCGCTGAACCCGGTGGATGCGGGCAAGCAGCGCGATGCGCTCGACATGCTGGCCACCGAGATCCTGTCGGCCGACAGCTTCGATTTTTCTCCGGCGTTCCTGCGCCACATGACGGTGTCGGCGACCGACATGGAGGACGCAGAGGAGCTGGGACGCCCGGTGCCGCCGGTCGACCTGCCGATCGACCAGCAGGTGCTGGGGCTGCAGCGCGCCGTCCTCGACCGGCTGATGAGCCCGATGATCGCCCAGCGGCTGCTGAACAACGAGTCCAAAGTCGACCGGCCGCGCGAAGCCCTGCGGCTGCCCGACCTCTACGCGACGCTGCACGCTGCCGTGTGGAGCGAGCTTCGAACCGGCAGGCAGATCCCGCTGCTGCGGCGCAACCTGCAGCGCGAATACGTGACCCAGGTGGCGAACGCACTGATCCGGCCGGCGCAGTCGATGCCCGCGGACGCACGCGCGCTGCTGCGCGCCGATGCGAAGCGGCTGCACGCCGAACTCGCCGCAGCGCAATCGCGCAGGTGGTCGCGCGAAGCGCAGGCACACATCGCGGACATGCTCGCGATGCTCGACGAAGCGCAGAAGGCGCCGATCGTGCGCCAGGCCCTGTGACCCGCGCGACGCCCCGGACGACTGGAGTCGCGGCGACGCCGCGCCATGGCGCGGGGCGCGCCGGTGCCTCACGCGTGCTGCAGGCGGTTTCCCTCGACCCCGAGGGCAACCGGGCGCTCGCCAATCTCTGCGGACCGCTGGACGCGAACCTGCGCCAGATCGAGGCGGCGCTGGACGTGACGATCGCGCGCCGTGGCACCGACTTCACGGTCGAAGGTGCGACGAAGCAGGTGGAATCCTGCATCCGCGCCCTGCAGCGTTTCTGCGCGGATGCCCGCAAGCCGCTTTCGGTCGACGACATCCAGCTCGGGCTGGTCGAGATCGCCGCTCATGTCCCCCGTCGCAAGCCCCCTGCCGCGAGCGGGGCGCAGGAGGGAGGCATGCAACGCTTCGCAGGCCACGAGGGGGCGCCGCCGCAACCGGCTTCGGCCCGCGACGCCGGCGCTCCGCTGCTCCGCACGCGCCGTGCCGACCTGCATGGACGCACGCCCAACCAGGTCGCGTATATCGAAGCGATCCGCAGCCACGACATCAGCATCGGCATCGGGCCCGCGGGAACCGGCAAGACCTACCTCGCCGTGGCATGCGCCGTCGACGCGCTCGAGCGCGACGCGGTCAAGCGCATCGTTCTCGTGCGCCCCGCGGTGGAAGCGGGGGAGCGCCTCGGTTTCCTTCCCGGCGACCTCGCGCAGAAAGTCGACCCGTACCTGCGGCCGCTCTACGACGCCCTCTACGACCTGATGGGCTTCGACAAGGCGGCGAAGCTCTTCGAACGCCAGACGATCGAGCTCGCGCCGCTGGCGTACATGCGCGGGCGCACGCTCAATCATTCGTTCATCATCCTCGACGAGGCACAGAACACCACGCCCGAGCAGATGAAGATGTTCCTGACGCGCATCGGTTTCGGGACCCAGGCCGTGATCACCGGCGACGTGACGCAGATCGACCTCGCGCGCGGCCAGAAGAGCGGGTTGATCGAGGCCGAGCGGGTGTTGAAGGGCGTGCGCGGCATCGCGTTCGTCCGCTTCACCAGCGCCGATGTCGTCCGCCATCCGCTGGTGCAGAAGATCATCGATGCCTACGACCGCGATGCGGCCGCGTAGGGAGCCCGCCCGGCCCTCTCCGGCAAGCGGGAGAGGCGGCCCGCAGCGTAGGCCGGCCCTCTCTCAGCCGGCGGGGGGAGGGGGCGGGTCGCCCAAGCTCGAGCTCGCGATCCAGTGGATGGTCGATCCGGCCGCGCTGCCGCGGCGACGCACGCTGCGCCGCTGGATGCAGGCGGCGCTGGAGCGCCCGGCGAGCGTCACCTTGCGCTTCGTCGGCGCGCGCGAAGGCCGGACGCTCAATCGGCGCTACCGGGGCCGGGATTACGCGACCAACGTCCTCACGTTCGTGTACGATGATGTGGCGTCGCTTGCAGGCGACATCGTACTGTGCGCACCAGTGATGCGCAGGGAGGCGCGGGCGCAGCGCAGGACGCTCGCGGCGCACTGTGCGCACCTGGTGATCCACGGCATGCTGCACCTGCAGGGCTACGATCATGAGCGCGACGACGATGCCGCGCGCATGGAGGCGCGCGAGCGCGCGCTGCTGGCGCAGCTCGGCCACCGCGACGCCTGCGCGGATGCGCGGGGCGATTCCTGATGGCGAACCACGGCCCACCCGACGACAAGCCGACGCTGCTCGAGCGCCTGTCGTCGTTCCTGACGCGGGAGCCCGAGGACCGGGAGGAGCTGCTCGCGCTGCTGCACGGTGCCTACGAGCGCCGGCTGCTCGACGCCGACGCGCTGTCGATGATCGAGGGCGTGCTGTCGGTATCCGAGACGACGGTACGCGACATCATGATCCCGCGCGCACAGATGGATTGCGTGTCGATCGACGACGAGCCCCCCGACTTCATCGCGCTGATCCTCGACACCAAGCATTCGCGCTTCCCGGTGATCGGCGAGTCCAAGGACGACGTCGTCGGGATCCTGCTCGCGAAGGAGCTGTTGAACTACTACGCGAATTCCGAGGCTTTCAACCTTCGCGAGACGCTGCGACCGGCGGTGTTCGTGCCCGAATCCAAGCGCCTGAACGTGCTGCTGCGCGAGTTCCGCGCCAACCGCAATCACATTGCGATCGTCGTCGACGAATACGGCGGCGTTTCCGGCCTGGTGACGATCGAGGACGTGCTCGAGCAGATCGTGGGCGACATCGAGGACGAGTACGACTTCGACGAGAGCGAGGACGACATCATCCCCGAGGCCGACGGCCGTTTTCGCGTCAAGGCGCAGACCGAGATCGCCGATTTCAACGCGCAGTTCGGCACGTCGTTCGAGGACGAGCAATTCGACACCATTGGCGGCCTGCTCCTGAAGTCGTTCGGGCGCCTGCCCAAGCGTGGCGAGGCGACGACGGTCGGTGGATTCCGCTTCCGGGTGCTGCGTGCCGACAGCCGTCGACTGCTCACGCTGCACGTCGAGCGCGTCGCGCCCCCGCCGTCCGGCGAAGACAGCGGCGGCTGAGCGCGCGGCGATGACGCTCGCGCGGGCATTGTCGCTCTCGCTCGCTGCGGCCGCGGGTGCGGCGACGGTGTTCGGATTCGCCCCGTTCGGTCTCTCGGCGCTGCCGCTCGCGACCCTCACGGTGCTGCTCTGGCAGTGGCACGATGCGGCGTCGCCGCGCGAGGCGGCCGGCACTGGATTCGCGTTCGGCCTGGGACTCTTCGGTGCGGGAGCATCGTGGCTCTACATCGCGATCCAGGCGTTCGGCGGCATGCCGGCACCGCTCGCGGCGCTCGCGATCGCCTTCCTCGTCGCCTATCTCGCGCTGTGGCCCGCCGCCGCCGGGTGGCTCGCCGCGCGCTCGACGCGGCAACGCTCGTTCGCGCGCCTGCTGGTCGCCGCGGGCGCCTTCACCCTCGCCGAATGGCTGCGCGGCTTCGTGTTCACCGGATTCCCGTGGCTCAGCGTCGGCTACTCGCAGGTGCCGGAAGGATTGCTGCGCGGGTATGCCCCGATCGGCGGCGTGTTCATGGTGTCGCTTTCGATGTCGCTGTGCGCGGCACTGCTGGTCCATGTCGCCGGCGCACTGGCCCGCGGCGCGCGAGGCGAAGCCGCGCTCGCCGCGTGCGGCACCGCTGCGCTGGTCGCGACCGGGACCCTCCTCGCGCAGGTCGAATGGACGAGAACCGCGGGTGCGCCGGTCGCGGTCTCGCTGGTCCAGGGCAACATCGTGCAGGAGGAGAAGTTCGACCCGGACTTCCGGAACGCGACCTACGATCGCTATCTGCGCCTGGTCGATTCGAGCCGGGGTCGGCTGATCGTCCTGCCGGAATCGGCGTTCCCCGTGTTCTCCGACCAGGTGCCCGATGACGTGCTGCTGGCGCTGATCCGCACCGCGATGGCCCGCGACGGCGACGTCCTCCTCGGCCTGTTCACGGAGTTGCCGCCGCCACCGGGCAGCACGATGCCACGCTACTTCAATACCGTCGTCGCGCTCGGTGCGGGCGATCCGCAGTTCTACCGCAAGCACCATCTGGTGCCGTTCGGCGAAACGATCCCGCTCGAGCCGCTGTTCGGCTGGATCATCCGGTCGGCGCTCTCGATCCCGCTCGCCGACCAGGCGCGCGGTCCCGCGTACCAGCCGCCCCTCGCGGTCGCCGGCCAGAAGGTCGCGGTCGACATCTGCTACGAGGACGCGTTCGGCGGCGAGCTCATCCCGGCCGCGCGCG
Source organism: Betaproteobacteria bacterium (assembly GCA_018971195.1). GTDB lineage: Bacteria > Pseudomonadota > Gammaproteobacteria > Burkholderiales > Casimicrobiaceae > VBCG01. Next base: position 17,285 of record JAGXBK010000016.1, on the reverse strand, counting down.
GCGCGGGAATGCTCGTCAATGTCACCAACGATGCGTGGTACGGGCACTCGATCGCCGCGTGGCAGCACGACCAGATCGCCGCGATGCGCGCGCTCGAATTCGGCCGGCCGATGCTGAGGGCGACCAACACCGGCATCACCTCGGCGATCGGGCCGGACGGACGCACCCTCGGCGCGCTGCCCTGGTTCACGACCGGTGTGCTCGAAGTGAACGTCACGGCCCGTGAAGGCGAGACGCCTTACCTGCGCGTCGGCGATGCCCTGGTGCTCGCAGCCTCGATCGCGTTGATCGCCGCGCCGATCGTCGTCGTCCGCCTGGGTCGCCGGTGACGACTGGGCAAGGCGGGAATCCCGGTAGAATCGGCCGGGTTCGAGACACACGGCACCGCGATTGCATCCCGAACCGACATCGATGCGCACGTTCCAGCAGCTGATCCTGACCCTGCAGGCGTACTGGGACCGCCAGGGTTGCGCATTGCTGCAGCCTTACGACATGGAGGTCGGCGCGGGAACGTCGCACACGGCAACCTTCCTGCGCGCCCTGGGCCCCGAACCTTGGCGCGCCGCGTACGTGCAGCCGTCGCGCCGCCCCAAGGACGGCCGCTACGGCGCGAACCCGAACCGCCTGCAGCACTACTACCAGTATCAGGTCGTGCTGAAACCCGCGCCCGCGGACATCCTCGACCTGTACCTGCGCTCGCTCGAAGCGCTGGGCTTCGACCTCAGGAAGAACGACGTACGCTTCGTCGAGGACGACTGGGAGAACCCGACGCTGGGCGCGTGGGGCCTCGGCTGGGAGGTCTGGCTGAACGGCATGGAAGTGACGCAGTTCACGTATTTCCAGCAGGTCGGCGGACTCGACTGCAATCCGATCACCGGCGAGATCACCTACGGCCTCGAGCGCCTGGCGATGTACCTGCAGGGCAAGGACAGCGTCTTCGACCTCGTGTGGGCGACCTGGAAGGACGCTGCGATCGGGCGATCGCTCACCTATCGCGACGTCTATCTGCAGAACGAGGTCGAGCAGTCGACCTACAACTTCGAGCAGTCGAACGCTCCGGCGCTCACCGGCCAGTTCGCGTTCTTCGAGTCGGAGGCAAAGCGCCTGCTCGAGGCCAAGCTGCCGTTGCCCGGCTACGAAATGATCCTCAAGGCCGCGCACACGTTCAACCTGCTCGACGCCCGCGGCGCGATTGCGGTCACCGAGCGCGCTGCGTACATCGGCCGGATCCGCAACCTGTCGCGCCTGGTCGCACAGGCCTACGTCGAGTCGCGCGAAGCACTGGGTTTCCCGATGCTCCCCGACCCCCTGCGGGTTCGCGCGGCATGAGCGCCGTCGGGCCGACGCAAGGCGCGGGGGCCTTCGGATGAGCGCGATGGCCACGAGCCCGGCGACGGGCACCGCGACGCTGTTGGTCGAGATCTTCACCGAAGAGTTGCCGCCCAAGGCGCTGAAGTCGCTGGGCGCCGCCTTCGCCGACGTGCTTCGTGACGAGCTCGCGCGCCGGAGCGTCCTGACCGAGTCGACGGTCGTTACGCCTTACGCAACGCCGCGCCGTCTCGCGGTGTCGATGTCGCAGGTGCGCCGGGTCGCGCCCGACGCGGAGATCATCGAAAAGCTGATGCCGCGCTCGGTCGCGGAGGATGCCGCTGGCAAGGCGACGGTGGCGCTGCGCAGGCGCCTCGACAAGGCCGGGCGCGGGCGTCTCGCAGCGGGCTACCCCGACGCCCGGGACGGCCCGGACCACCTGTACGTGGCAAGCGAAGGCAAAGCCGACCAGGTCTGGCTCCGCACGCTGGCCGCCGGCCAGCCGCTCGAGCGCGCACTGCAGGAGGCGCTCGACGAGGCGATCACGCGCCTGCCGATCCCGAAGCTGATGAGCTATCCGAGCGAGAACGGCTATTACAACGACGTCAGGTTCGTCCGCCCGGCCCACCGTCTGGTCGCGTTGCATGGCGGCGACGTCGTCCCGGTTTCGGCACTGGGACTGACCGCGGGCCGCAGCACGGGCGGTCACCGGTTCATGGGCCGCGCCGAGATCGACATCGAGGCCGCCGACGCGTACGCCCCGACACTCGAAGCCGAAGGCAAGGTGATGCCGGATTTCGCGCAGCGCCGCGCCGAGATCGTCCGGCAGCTGGTGCATGCGGCCGAAGGGGCTTCGGTGATCATGCCCGATGCGCTGCTCGACGAAGTCACCTCGCTGGTCGAGTGGCCCGCGGTCTACGCGGGAACCTTCGATCGCGCCTTCCTGGAGGTTCCGCAGGAATGCCTGATCCTGACCATGCAGCAGAACCAGAAGTATTTCGCGCTCGCGGACGCGCAGGGAGCCCTGACGCACCGCTTCCTGCTGGTCAGCAATCTGGTCACCCGGGAGCCTGAGGCCATCGTGCAGGGCAACGAGCGCGTGCTGCGCGCGCGGCTCGCCGACGCGAAGTTCTTCTTCGACCAGGACCGCAAGGCGCCGCTCGCGTCGCGCGTCCCGCGCCTGTCGGCGATCGTCTATCAGCATCAGCTCGGAACGCTGGGCGAGCGCGTGGGTCGCCTGCGCTTGCTCGCGCGCGGGATTGCGGCGGCCATCGGCGCCAATGCCGAGCATGCGGATCGAGCCGCGATGCTCGCCAAGGCCGACCTGGTCACCGAGATGGTGGGGGAGTTCCCGGAGCTGCAGGGAACGATGGGGCGCCACTATGCGCGCTTCGACGGCGAAGCCCACGACGTCGCCGATGCGATCGCCCAGCACTACTGGCCGCGTTTCGCCGGCGACGCCCTGCCCGAACCTGCAGTCGCCCAGGCCGTGGCCCTCGCCGACAAGCTCGAGACCCTGGCGGGGATGTTCGGCGTCGGCGCGCTGCCCACCGGCGACAAGGATCCGTTCGGGCTGCGTCGCGCCGCGATCGGCGTGCTGCGCATCGTGATCGAGCGGCAACTCGCGCTGCCGCTGCCGGACCTGCTCGACCTGGCGTTTGGCGCTTTCACCGGCATCGCCGCGGTGAAGCCGGCGGCGCCCGCGCTTGCCGACTTCCTCTATGACCGGCTGCGGTCGCACCTGCGCGAGCAGGGATACACCGTGAACCAGGTCGAGGCGGTGCTCGCGCAGCGCCCGGCGCGCATCGACACGATTCCGTCCCAGCTCGCCGCCGTCAAGGCGTTCGAGGCGCTGCCGGAGGCGCAGGCGCTGTCGGTGGCGAACAAGCGGATCGTCAACATCCTGAAGAAATCGGCAGCCGAGGCAGCGCCGGTGGTGGACCGGGCCCGGCTCGCCGAGGGCGCCGAGCACGACCTGTGGCTCGCGTTCCAGCACCTCGCGCCGGCCGTCGACGACCATTGCGCGAGCGGGGACTACGCGAGCGCGCTGCGCGTGCTGGCGACGGCGAAGCCCGCCGTCGACCGCTTCTTCGACGATGTGCTGGTGATGACGGACGATCCGTCGATCCGGGCCAACCGCCTCGCCCTGCTGCGGGGTGTCGCGGCGACGATGAACCGCGTCGCCGACATCTCGAAGCTCGCCGGCTGACCGAGCCCCAAGGCCCCGACTGCCCATGGTCCAGTTCGCATCCGACACCGGCGTCGCAACCCGCGCCGCGCGGCTGATCATCCTCGACCGCGACGGCGTCATCAATCACGACAGCGAGCAGTTCATCAAGTCCCCGGACGAGTGGCGGCCCATCCCCGGCAGCCTCGAAGCGATCGCAAGGCTCAATCGCGCCGGCTATCGCGTCGTCGTCGCCACCAACCAGTCGGGGGTCGCGCGCGGGCTGCTCGACTTCGCGACGCTGAACGCGATTCACGACAAGATGCACCGCGCGCTGGCGCTCGCGGGGGGGCGCATCGATGCCGTGTTCTACTGCCCGCATACGGCCGATGCACGCTGCGACTGCCGCAAACCCAAGCCCGGCATGCTGGTCGAGATCGGCAAGCGCTTCAGCGCGGACCTGGCGGGCGTGCCCTGTATCGGCGACGGACTGCGCGACCTCCAGGCCGCCGAGGCGGTGGGCGCACAACCGATGCTGGTGCTGACCGGCAAGGGCGAGAAGACGCTGCGCGACGACGGCTTCCCGAAGAGCACCGTGATCTTCCCCGACCTCGCGTTCGCGGCGTCGGCCCTGCTCACTGCCGGGTAGCGGGTGACGTCGACGCGCATGGGAACCGCACTGCGCTCGCTGGTCTTCACCCTCTTCCAGGCGCTCGTGACGCCCCCGTGGGCGATCGCGATCGTCGCGGTCTGGTGGCTGCCGCGCGTGCCGCGCTACCGGTTCATCACCGGCTGGTGCGCGATGAACCTGTGGGCCGCACGCTGGATCTGCGGCATCCGCCATCGCGTCATCGGCATCGAGAACCTGCCGACGACGCCGCATATCGTCGCCTGCAAGCACAGCTCGACCTGGGAGACGCTGTTCCTGTCGCGCCTGCTGCCCCCGCTCGCCTACGTCGCGAAGAAGGAGCTGCTGTCGGTTCCGTTCTTCGGCTGGGGATTCGCGCTCGCGTCGCCGATCACGATCGATCGTCGGAGCGGACAGGACGCGATGGCGCAGATGGCCCAGCAGGGGCGCGAGCGTTTCGCGCAGGGCTTCTGGATCGCCGTGTACCCCGAGGGCACGCGGATCCGCGCCGGAACGCGCGTGCGCTACAAGACCGGCGCCGCGCGTCTCGCGATCGCGATGGACGTGCCGATTCTGCCCATCGCGCATAACGCCGGCTGGTTGTGGCCCAAGGGCATCATGGGCAAGCGACCCGGGACCATCACGCTGTCGATCGGCAAGCCCATCCAGCCCGATTCGAAGGAGTCTGCCAAGCTGATGCGCGAGGTGGAGGACTGGATCGAAGGCGAGGTCCAACGGCTGGGCCGACCCGAATGACGCGCCGATACCTGCGCGACGGCGAGGCCGCGGCGCTGACGGAACGCCCGCTGCGCAGCATCGTTCTCGGCGGGCAGACGATCGAGTACCGGCTGATCCGCGCACGGCGGCGCTCGATCGGAATGGAGGTCCACCTCGAAGGTCTCACCGTGCGCGCGCCGCGCTGGGTGAGTCTGCGCGACATCGAGGCGGCCCTCGTCGAACGCGCCAAATGGATCGTCCGCTCGCTCGCCGAATGGCGTGCGCGACGGCGCGACGTCATGCCGCGCCATTGGCGAACGGGCGAGCCGATCGTCTTCCGCGGCGACGAGCTCTCCCTCGCGGTGTTCCCTGCGCGCAGGTTTTCCGTCGCGGCTGACCTCTTCAGCCTGACCGTCCGCCACCCCGAGGCGCATGACCAGCGCCAGGTTGCCGACGGCGTGCTGCTCTGGCTCAAGGACCAGGCATGGGCGCTGGTCGCCGCCCGGGTCGCGCATTACATGAGCCGGGTGAGCCCGCACCCGGCGGCCGTGCGTCTGTCGGACGCGCGCAGCGAATGGGGCAGCTGCAACGCCAAGGGCGAGATCCGGCTCAACTGGCGGCTCGTCCAGCTGCCGCCGATGCTCGCCGACTACGTCGTCGCGCACGAAGTCGCGCACATCGTCGAACTCAACCACTCGACGCGATTCTGGAGCGTCGTCGAATCGCTGCTCCCGGGTCACGCCACGCTGCGGCGCCAACTCGACGACTGGACCGCGCTTTTGGCGGCGTGAGCCCGGGAGCAGGGGCCCCGCGAGCGAATGCGACGCGGGGATGCGACCAGGGCGAATCGACGCTGCGAGGCCGACGCGCCGCCTTCGACACGCCGGGCCATTCCAAGGAGGCCGAGGCGGCGTGAGCCCGGGAGCAGGCGCGGCGGCGCCGATGTGTCCGGGCAGCGGGGCAACACATGGCGAGCGCGAGCGTGCGCGACGGCTGTCGCGGGTGGCGCGGCGAGCGAGCCCGGAATCACCCTTTCGGGCAGGATGTACTCGAGCGACGCCGCGCCGGGACCCGCAAGCCGGCGATTGCGCACTCCGAGCGCGCAGGCATGGGGTGCCCCGCTGACTGTGGCGCGCAGGCGCTTCAGTGCTCCTGCGGCGCGGGCAATTCGGGCAGCCGCAGCGCCAGGCGCGCCTGCGCCTTGAGGAGCCGGGTCAGCGCAGTGGCGAGATCGTCGCGGCCCCGCGTGTCGCGCCAATGCCCGCCATCGGCGCGAAAATGGAATGCGCCGCGTTTCGCGGCGATCCACATTTCCCGATTGGGCACATGGCGGTTGACGATGATCTTGCTGCCGTCCTCGCACTCGATCGTCAGCACGCCGTCGGCGAGATTCCAGTCGATGTCGGCGTCGCTGGTCTCGAGCGCAGCGTCGAGCGCCAGCCCGATCCTCTCGAGCGTCGCGTCGGCTGCGGCTATGAAGGCGGATTCGTGCATTGCGTCATGCTAGGATTTGCCGCGATGGTACGTCAAATCCGGATCCGCACCGTGCTCGTGGCGCTGTCGTTCGCTGCCCTGTCGCTCGGGCTCGCGGGCTGCGGCGTCAAGGGCCCGCTGCGCCCCGCGCCCAAGGCAACGCCGGCACCAATCCAAGCACCGACGCTGCCCGCGCCACCGGCACCGTCGAACCCGAAGCCGTGAGCGCCTTCGAATACGTCGACGGCGAGCTGTGCGCCGAAGGCGTGTCGCTGGCGGAAATCGCGAAGCGCCACGGCACGCCCTGCTACGTCTACTCGCGCCGGATGCTGGCCGGTGCATATCGCGAATTCGATGGGGCATTCGAGGGCGTTCCGCACCTCGTCTGCTACGCGATGAAGGCGAATTCCTCGCTCGCGATCGTCGACCTGTTCGCGCGCCTTGGCAGCGGGTTCGACATCGTGTCCGGGGGAGAGCTCGCGCGCATGGTCGCCGCCGGGGCCGATCCGCGCAAGGCGGTCTTCTCGGGCGTGGGCAAGAGCGACGCCGAGATGGAGGCTGCGCTCGCGGCGGGCATCCTGTGTTTCAACGTCGAGTCGGCGAGCGAGCTCATCCACCTCGCCGCGGTGGCGCGCCGGATGGGCGTTCGCGCGCCGGTCAGTTTCCGCGTCAACCCCGACGTCGATCCGCTGACCCACCCCTATGTCTCGACCGGGCTCAAGGAAAGCAAGTTCGGCGTCGCGTTCGCCGACGCCCCCGCGCTCTACCGCCGCGCCGCGGCGATGCCGTCGATCAGCATCCGCGGAATCGACATGCACATCGGCTCGCAGATCACCGAGCTCGGCCCCTACCGGGAAGGCGCCGGCAAGCTGCTCGGCCTCGTCGACGTACTCGCGGCCGAAGGCATCGTGCTTTCGCACATCGATTTCGGCGGAGGGCTCGGCATCCGCTATCGCGACGAATCGCCGGTCGCGGTCGGCGACTACGCCCGCATGCTGCGAGGCCTCGTCGGCGGTCGGCGGGAGACGCTGCTGTTCGAGCCCGGACGGCGCCTGGTGGGTGAGGCAGGCGTGCTGCTGACGCGCGTGCGCTTCGTCAAGCCCCAGGCCGCGCGGAACTTCGCAGTCGTCGACGCCGCGATGAATGACCTCCTGCGCCCGTCGCTCTACGAAGCCTGGCACGCGATCGACCCGGTCCGCCCGCGGCACATCGATCCGGGCCTGTGGGACATCGTGGGGCCGGTCTGCGAGAGCGGCGATTTCCTCGGGCACGACCGGATGCTCGCGCTCGAGGAGGGCGACCTGCTGGCCGTCCGCGCAGCGGGCGCCTATGCGATGTCGATGAGCTCCAACTACAACGCGCGCCCTCGCGCCTGCGAAGTGCTCGTCGACGGCGAGGAAGCGCACCTGATCCGCCGCCGCGAGACCCTCGCCGAACTCCACGCGCAGGAAGCGCGCTTGCCCTGATCGAAACTGCGCGCAGAACGTCGAAATTCGCGTTCGCAATCCATCGCGCGCGATTTGCGAATTCGCAACAACCGCGCTTCGCCCTGTTCGAATCGGGGTACAAATCTTGCAAAAGCGTGAAACGTGGCTACAATGCAGGCAGCAGGTGCCAATGGATTTGTCAAGGGGTAGGCTCCAAATTATTCGAAGTGGAGCGCGAAGCCCCGGAATCCGGCGACACCTGCGAACGTAGGACCATAAAAGGTACATTGAACTCAGACAGGAGAATGAACGATGATGGCTGACATGATGTCGATGATGACGCCGGCGGCTCCCGCCGCGGCGCCGAAGAAGAAGGCGAAGAAACGCAAGGCGGCCCCGAAGAAGAAGGCTGCGCCGAAGAAGAAGGCCGCCAAGAAGAAGGCTGCGCCGAAGAAGAAGAAGGCTGCGAAGAAGAAGGTCGCCAAGAAGAAGAAGGCCGCCAAGAAGAAGGCTGCGCCGAAGAAGAAGGCCGCCAAGAAGAAGGCTGCGCCGAAGAAGAAGGCCGCCAAGAAGAAGGCCACCAAGCGGAAGGCTGCGAAGAAGAAGTAACTTCTTCGACCCAAGCGCCGTCGCAGGTGTGCGACGGACGAAAACGGGCGACGCCACGCGTCGCCCGTTTTGCTTGTGGGACCCGGGGGACCTGGTCCCTGCCGCGGTCATCCGCGGTCGCGCGCCGGACCGACCCGACCTGCGTCAGCGCTCGCTGATCGCGTTGTTGGCAGCCCGCCGCGTGGACGCGATTCTGGCCGTCAAGGCGCGATGTCCCTTGGCCAGGACTGCCCGGGTCCCGGACGCACGCGCCATCGACGTGCGGCCGTGCCGCGTGACCGCCTTCGCCTTCAGCTTCAGCTTCGCGACGCGGACCCTGGCCGGACGAGGGTGGCCGCGGCTCGCGCGCAGGGTCCGCAGCGGGCGCGCATCACTGGTGATCCGCAGCTTCTGGCCGGCGCGCAGCCAGTTGCCCGAAAGATGGTTCCAGCGTCGAATGTCCTCCATCGACACGCCATTGCGCGCCGCAATGGCGTGCAGGTTGTCGCCGCGGCGCACGACGTAGTAGAACGTGCGCCCGGCGGGGACGGTGGTGAACACCGCATGCTCGAGGGAGGCAGCGCTCGCTTCCGATGGACGCTGCGACGGCACGAGCAGCGAGTAGCCGGTCGGCACCGTCGAATGCGGTCCGATGCCGTTGACCGATTTGAGGGTCTCGAGCGACATGTCGAAACGCTGCGCCACCTCGGCAAGGGTCTCGCCCCGCCGCATCCGGTGCGCCTGCCAGGAGACCAGCGGCTGGTCGATCAGGTCGAGCTTCGCAGCGAAGATCTCGGCCTTGTCGATGGGCAGCAGGATCCCGTATTCGTCCGCGCCGGCGATGACCGGCCGATTGTGCTGCGGATTGAGCGCCAGGAACTCGTCGAGCGGCAGCTCAGCCAGCTCGGCGGCGCGCTTGACATCCATCTGGACATTCGTCCTGACGACCGTGAAGTACGGCGCGTCGGGAACGTCGGCCAGCACGAGGCCGAACTTCGCCGGGTCGGCGACGATGTTCTTCAGCGCCTGCAGCTTGGGAAGGTAGTTGCGCGTCTCGTCCGCCATCCGCTGCAGGCTCGCGTAATCGGTCGGCAGGCCCCGCGCCCGGTTGCGCGCCATGGCACGCTCGACGTTGCCCTCGCCCCAGTTGTAGGCGGCGAGCGCCAGCTGCCAGTCGTTGAACTCGGCGTGCAGCTGCTGCAGGTAGTCCAGCGCCGAGGTCGTGGCTGCGACGACGTCGCGCCGCGAATCGAACCACCAGTTCTGCTTCAGTCCGTAGAGCTTGGCGGTTCCGGGCATGAACTGCCAGATGCCCGACGCATGGGTCGCCGACATCGCATTCGGATTGAATGCGCTTTCGACCATCGGCAGCAGCGCGATCTCCAGCGGCATGCCGCGCTGCTCGACCTCGGTGACGATGTGATAGAGGTACCGGCGGCCGCGCTCGACCATGCGCGCGACGTAATCGGGACGTTCGGCGTACCAGTGCTCCCATTTGTCGACCAGCGGCCCATCGATGTCGGGAATGGCGTAGCCGCGGACAATGCGGTCCCACAGATCACCCTTGGCCGCGGGCAGCGGCTCGAGATCGGCCGACGAACCGTCGAACGGCTCGTTCGGGGTGATCTGCAGTGGCGCTGGGGGGAAGTGGACTTCGGGCAGCTTGGCCACCGCGGTGGGCGGCGAAGCCGGGGGCGGGCTGGTGACGGTCGCGCATGCGGCAAGCGCGAGGATCACCGGCAAGGTCAGATATCGTCGTAAGCGCAATTCGGTCGATCCAATGCAATGGCGCGCGATTCTCGGTGGACCGCTCGGTGGATCGCGCAGGCTGCGCGATGGTAGGCCCGTTAGACGCCGAGCGTCAACCCGATTGGAGGCGACCGCGCGGATTCCCGCAAGTTCGGCGCCGGACCGCCGGGCCGCGAGCCCGGCGCCCCGCCCACCGCGGCTCACCAGCAACGATTGCGCACGCTCACCGGAATCCGTTCTTCCATTCGCGCAACTGCGCGAACACCTCGACCACGCCCCCGAGCGCGCGGCCGGCGTGCGCCGACGCCGCGGCCGCGACACCCGGGACTTCGGCACGCAGGAACGGGTTGGTCGCGCGCTCCTCGCCGATGGTCGAGGGCAGTGTAGGCAGCCCGGCATCGCGTTTCGCCTGCTCGCGCAGAATGCGCCCGGGCAACCCGGCATTCCCGGGCTCGACCGCTGCGGCGAATCTCAGGTTGGCCATCGTGTACTCATGGCCGCAGTACACCCGCGTCGCGGCGGGCAGCGCAGCGAGCTTCGACAGCGACGCCCACATCTGCGCCGGTGTGCCCTCGAACAGACGCCCGCAGCCCGCCGCGAACAGCGTGTCGCCGCAGAACAGGACCTCCGCGTCGGCCGAGAAGAATGCGATGTGCCCCGCCGTATGACCCGGGATGTCGATGACGGCAAGCGGCAGCCCGACTCCAGGCACGACGATCGAGTCGTCCTGCGCGAGCGCATGCGTGCGGCCGGGGATCGCTTCGCGCGCCGGACCGTAGACCGGCACATCGAATCGACGCCTGAGCTCGGGAATCCCGCCGACATGGTCGCCATGATGATGCGTCGCGATGATCGCCGTGAGCTCGAGCGCGTTCGAATCCAGGTAGGCGAGCACCGGCGCCGCGTCGCCGGGATCGACCACGGCCGCGCGGCGACCATCTCGGATCAGCCAGATGTAGTTGTCCGTGAATGCGGGGATGGGGATAATCGGCGTCATGAATCGATCCTGCGGCATGGTGGAGGGCGCGCCCCAGTCGCTTCGCGCGTGGTATGCAACGCCCCTGGGCGCGTACCTGTGCGCCCGCGAGCAGGCGTACTTCGATCATACCGTCGCCGACATCTTCGGGTTCCATGCATTGCAGATCGGCCAGCCCCAATGCCCGTTCCTGGCGCAAAGCCGCATCGTTTCGAAATGGACGCTCGATTACGAGCTCCCCGCGGACGTGATCGCCGATCCGCACGAGCTGCCGTTCGGCGAGAACACGATCGATCTCATCGTCCTGCCGCACGCGCTCGAATTCGCCGACGATCCGCACCTGATGCTGCGCGAGGCCTACCGGGTGATCCGCCCCGAAGGCCAGATCGTCATCTCGGGCTTCAATCCGTTCTCGCTGTTCGGCATGAGGCGCTACTTCGGCCGGGGGGCGACCCCTCCTTGGAACGGCAATTTCATCGCGCTCTACCGTCTCAAGGACTGGCTGTCCTTGCTCGGGTTCGACGTCGTCGGCGGGCGCCTCGACTGCTACGTTCCCCCGTTCTCGCAGGAAAAGTGGCTGCGCCGGTTCGCCTTCTTCGAGAAGACCGGCGATCGGTGGTGGCCGATCACCGGCGGCGTCTACTACCTCCGCGCGACCAAGAAGGTGCTCGGCATGCGCCTGATGACGCCGGCGTGGGAGCGCCGCGAGCGCCGCAAGAAGGCGCTCGTGACCGCGCACGGTGCGCGCGAGGGCCTGACGACGCAGCGGCAGCCGCGGTGAGCGCGGTCGTCATCTACACCGATGGGGCGTGCAAGGGCAACCCGGGTCCGGGAGGCTGGGGCGCGCTGATCACCTGCGATGGCCGCGAGAAGGAGCTCTTCGGCGGGGAGCTGCACACGACCAACAACCGGATGGAGCTGACGGCGGTGATCCGCGCGCTCGAGGCGCTCAAGCGCGACTGCGAGATCGACCTGTACGTCGATTCCCAGTACGTCAAGAACGGCATGGAGACCTGGATCAAGGGCTGGAAGAAGAATGGCTGGCGCACCAGCGACCGCAAGCCCGTCAAGAACGCCGAGTTGTGGCGCGAGCTCGACCTGCTCGTGGCCAGCCACCGGGTTCGCTGGCATTGGGTGAAGGCGCACGCCGACACGCCCGGCAACCATCGCGCCGACGAACTCGCCAATCGCGGCGTCGAGGCCGGCCGACGTGGCGCGTGACCGGCCGCTGCGCCCGGCCGCCGCTGCCCGCGCAGCATCGGCGCCTGTGCGCTGCACGTCCCTTCGACCACCCACCGGGAACACGACATGGCGGCCTACCTGATTGCGCAGATCGAAGTCATCGACCAGGCGACCTACGACGAGTACCGCAAAGGCGTGCCGGCGACGATCGCCGCGCACGGCGGACGCTTCCTCGTGCGCGGCGGCGCGGTCGAGGTGCTCGAAGGCGACTTCGTGCCCAGGCGCGTCGTCGTGCTCGAATTCCCCGACGCCGGGGCCCTGAAGAGCTGGTACCGCTCGCCCGAGTACCGGCCGCTGCTCGCGCTGCGCAGGCGCGCGGCCAGGGGGTCCGTCTACATGGTCGAGGGCACCTGAGCAGGGTCACCGGTACGCGCCGGCCTGCTCACCGCGCACCGGAGGCACGCTCGATGCGGCGGGCGAACACCGTCATCTCCTTCTCCGCCTGCCGGTCGCCCTTGCGCTTCGCGACCTCGATGCCCCGTCGGTAGGCCGCGAGCGCGGCCGGAGCGTCGCCGCCGCCTTCGAGGGCCTTCGCGTACAGTTTCCAGGCCGCGGTGAATTCGGGATCGATCGCCAAAGCGCGTTCGAGCGCAGCGCGCGCGTTGGCCCAGTCCTGCAGCTTCGCGTACTCGTTGCCGATCGAGTAGCGCAGCAGCGCGCTCTCCCTGCCCGCTTCGAGCATGCGCTCGAAGCCTGCGAGCGCCGGGCTCTTCGCGGGCCGGTCTTGCTCGGGGCCGCTGTCGCTGCCGGTCACGCCCGCGTCCTATTTGAGGATGAACTCGCCGGTCTCGCAATCGACCCTGCGCAACGGGTAGATCACGCTCTTGTTCGCGCCGTCCAACGGTCCTTCGATCGTCTCGTAGAGCCAGCCGTCGAGACCGCCACGCCTGTAGATGAGGCGGGCCGGGAATGCGTCGGCGGTGTTCGCGAACGTGAAGATGGTGTCCTTGGCGTCGGTCGTCGTCGTCGCGAGCTTGAACGATATCTCCGCGCGCTCGCCCGAGAACTGCGAGAACACGGTCGAGCCGTCCCGCGACTCGAGGCGCAGGTACTCGTAATCGTTCAGCTTGCCCTCGAGCGCCAGCTGCCCGACGCCGACCATCGTGTCACCCTGGAGAGGCATCCAGTACTCGCGGAATTCGCGCTTGTTGACCTTGCCCTGCCAGCATCCCTGCAGCCAGGCGAACGGCGCGAGCGGGCCAGTCGGCGGCGACGCAGCCTCGGGCGCACCGGCCTTGCCTGCCTGCGCGTGAGCCGCGCCCGGCGCAACGGACAGCGCGAGCGCCGCCATCGAGGCCAGCAGCGTGGAACGAACGAGGCAGCGGAAAGAGGTCATGGTGACGGCGGCGTGGTCATTGGGTCCGCGCAAGTGGCAGGTTGAGGAGGAGGTTCTGTGGCTTGAGCCGCAGCCGTTGATTCGGGTCCATCGCCATCGCGAGCCACACCGGCCGGCCCGCGAGTTCCGCGCGCATGTCGCCGGGATTGGCGAAATCGAGACGGAACAGCGCGAGCAGGCTCCGCAGCCGCGCATCGTCGACCTCCTGGCGATTGTACAGGTCGTTGAGGATGCCGCTGGCCTCGGCATCGAGGCCGACATGCCATGTCCACTGCCGCTCGTCGATCTCGCGCTCGCCGCGGATCGCGACCGCGATCCCCAGGAAGTGCGCGATCCACGCCTCGAGCACACGCATCAGCGCGGCCTGGAGCGGCTGCCCCCGGTTCAGGCTCACCGACAGGTCGTGGCGTTCGTCGCGCTCCCAGTAGATCGCCGCGTTGTCGGCGGACAGGACGTCGAGGTCGACGCTGCGCAGCGGCGTGCGGTGGCTCGCGAGCAGCTCCCCCAGTGATCCGAATCCGGCACCTTGCGCGTGCCGCTCGACGGTCTCGTCGTCGGCCGCCATCACGGCGCCATCGGCGGTGATCGCGATCTTCTGCGGCCGGAACAGCATTTCGGCGGCGCGCGCCGCCAGCGGATCGGCGCCTTCGCCCAGGATGTGGCGCAATACGATCTGCGCAAGCTGTGCGACGAACAGCGGCGGGACATCGACGCCCGAGCCACGAAACAGGTCGACGTAGGCGCCTTCGAGCGACCGGGCCGTGACCAGGCGCTCCCGAAAGCGCAGCCAGATCGCATAGTTCTCGCGCGCATCGGCGTCGGCGATCGCGGCGATGCCCTCCGGCTCGACGCGCAGCCGAGGATCGGCGAGCAGCCGCTCGTGCAGCCGCAGCTCGGCGTCGCAGGACTCGGGCACCGGCGCGAGCTCGGGCCGCAGCAGGTAGCTGCGCAGGAAATCGTCGGTGAGCTCGAGGCGACCGTCAGGACGGACCGACAGCAGCCGGTAGCCGCAGCCGCGCCAGAAATCAGGCACCGCCCAGCATCGCCTTCTTGAGGTCGCCCTGCACCGGATGCTCGCCCAGCCAGATATCGGTCAGTGCCCGGTTGAACGCGTCGCCGCCGATCTCGCCGCGCTCCTTGCCGTCGAGGACGATCCGGGTCACGCCGTCGACGAAGTCCAGCGACACGACGCTGCCTTCGCCGAGCTCCTTGAACGACTGCATGATCGAGATCAGCGCCTCGGTCTGCGACTTGATCGCCGACCGCTCGGCCCCGGTCGTGTTGTCCTTCAGGCCCTCGACCAGTGCGTCGACCAGCTGGTCCGCGGTCAGGCTGCGCAGCATGTTCATCTGGATGCGTCGGGGGGCCTGGGCGAGCACCGCCGGCGTCGATGCCGCCTTGGCCGGCAGGTACAGGCTGCCGACGTAGACCTTGAAGATGAACTTCTTCCTTATGCCGGCTCCGTTCAGCACGAGCCCGGTTCCACCGACCGTGACCTTGTCGTCCAGATGCACGCCCGCGACATCGAGCGCCCAGGCGTTCCCGATCGTCGCGAACGCGAGCACCAGCAGCATTGCGATGGATCTGCGTGTCATGTCCGTTGCCTCCCCGCCTCGTCCGCAACCGCCTCGAAAATGCCCGCGGCGCCCATTCCGGTTCCCACGCACATCGTCACCAGGCCGTATTTCAGGCCGCGACGCCTCATGCCGTGCACGATCGTCGCCGTGCGCACGGCGCCCGTCGCGCCCAGCGGGTGCCCGAGCGCGATGGCCCCGCCCAGCGGATTGACTTTCGCCGGATCGAGGTCGAGGTCGCGAATCACCGCAAGGCTCTGCGCCGCGAACGCTTCGTTCAGCTCGATCCAGTCGAGGTCCTGCTGGCGGATGCCGGCGATCTTGAGCGCCCTGGGGACCGCTTTCACGGGCCCGATGCCCATGAACTCCGGCGGCACGCCGGCAGCCGCGTAGCCGCACCAGCGGGCGAGCGGGGCGAGGTCCTGCTCCCGCAGGATGCGCTCGCTGACCAGGATCGACGCCGCGGCGCCGTCCGACATCTGGGAGCTGTTGCCTGCGGTGACGCTGCCTTTCGCCGCGAATACGGGCCTCAGCCTGGCGAGACTCTCGGCACTCGTGTCGGCGCGCGGCCCTTCGTCACGCGCGACGCTGTGCCTTCGTTCGACGACGCGGTCGGACGCGAGGTCGGGTTCGCGGGCGACGACGTCGATGGGAGAGATCTCCCGGTCGAATTCGCCGCCCGCCTGCGCCGCAAGCGCCTTGCGGTGCGACGCAAGCGCGAAAGCGTCCTGGTCCTCACGCGAGACGTTCCACTTCGCGGCGAGCTTTTCCGTCGTCAGTCCCATGCCGTAGGCGATGCCGACGTTCTCGTCGCCTTCGAACACGTCGGCGTTGAGCGCAAGGCGCCCGAGCATCGGGATCATGGTCATGCTCTCGGTGCCCGCGGCGATCACGATGTCGGCCTCGCCGGTCCGGATGCGGTCGGCGGCGACCGAGACGGCATTGAGGCCTGATGAGCAGAAGCGGTTGATGGTCATGCCCGGGACGCCCGGCGGCAATCCTGCGAGCAGCACCCCGATGCGCGCGACGTTCATTCCCTGCTCGTACTCGGGCATCGCGCAGCCGACGATCACATCGTCGACGCGGGCGGGATCGATCGACGGCACCTGCGCGAGCACGCGCCTCAGCACGTGCGCGAGCAGGGTGTCGGGCCGGGTCGCCCGGTACGCGCCGCGCGGCGCCTTGCCCACCGGCGTTCGCGTCGTCGCCACCACCCAGGCGTCCTGCATCTGCGTCGTCATCCGGATTCTCCTGTCCTCCCCGCGCCACGCGTCGCCGCCGCGGGGCGCAGTTGCGCGGTGCGAGTCAGTTGCGCAGCGGCTTGCCCGTCGCCAAGGTGTGCGCGATCCGCGCCTGCGTGCGGGGGTCGCGCAGCAGCTCCATGAACTCGCGGCGCTCGACCTCGAGCAGCCAGCGTTCGTCGACGAGGCTGCCCGCATCCACATCCCCACCGCAGATCGCGCGCGCAAGCCGCAGGCCGACCTCGAAATCCCAGGGGGTGATGAATGCGCCTTCGCGCATGTTGACGAGCATCATCTCCAGCGTCGCGAGGCCGGTCCTGCCGGCGACCGGAATCGCATGCGGCGGGAACGGGGGCCGGTAGCCGGCTTCCGCCAGCGCCAGCGCCTGTGCCAGCGCCACGTGCAGCACCTCGTCCGGATGCATGACGACGACATCCGCCGGCCGCAGGAAGCCCAGCTCGCGCGCCTCCAGCGCGCTCTTCGACACGGTGGCCTTCGCAACGGTCTGAAAGTACGTGCGCAGGAACGGGAGCTGGTCGAGTTGGCCGCCGGCGTTCCCGCGCCTGGCTTCGTCCGCGGCGCGAAGCGCAAGTTCCTTCGACCCGCCGCCTCCGGGGATCAAGCCCACCCCGGTCTCGGGGAGCCCGATATACGACTCCAGCGCCGCCACCGTCCGGTCGCAGTGCAGGGCCAATTCGCAGCCCCCACCCAGCGCCATGCCGCGCACGGCCGCGACCGTCGGCACGAGGCTGTAGCGCAGCCGCAGCGAGGCCTGCTGGAAGCTCGCGACGACGCGGTCGATGCCCTCCCACTCGCCACGCTCGATCGCCGGCGCGAGCGCGGCGAGGTTGGCGCCCAG
>JAGXBK010000123.1 GCA_018971195.1 Betaproteobacteria bacterium | reverse complement strand
CAAGATGGGGCAACGTATCCGGGCTGCGAGGCCGAGCAGGTCGTCGTCGCCGGTTACGAGATAGCCCGCCTTCCCGACGATTGCGAGCTGCAGGAAGGGCGCGTCGAAGGGGTCTCGGCATACCGGCGTCCTGGGCAGCTTGCCAGGCATGGAGACGGTCGTGCACCATGGAAGGTAGTCGGCGAGTAGTTCATGCTGATCGTCGACGGTGAGCTTGAACTTGGGGTAGGTCAGCGCTCGCATCAGTTCCCCGATCGTGGCCGTCGACGCCAGCGGGTGAAAGTCTTCCTGTTGCCAGGCCGCGCGAAGGCGCGCAAGCCGCCCCTGCGCGAACAGCAGCGCCGACAGTACGACGTTCGTATCGAGCACCACCCGGGGTGCGGGTTTCATTGCCCGGGCTTGCGGACCGGCTTGCGCGCCCAGCCGACGGCATCGGCGACGTCTTTGTCCCGGAGGTCGAGTTCCGCCAGCTTGGCCCGGACTGCATCTGCGCGCTGGATTCGAACAGGCGTAAGGACGATCTGCCTCCCCTTGGCCTGGACGTCGAAGTATTCGACGGGACCGATGGCCTTGGTGACGGCCTTCGGCAGCGTCAGCTGGTTCTTGGCGGTGATCTTGGCGAGCATAGGGTTTCCTCCATTCAGAATGTAATGATTCCTTACTTTGCCACATTTCCGAGCCGGACTCAAGCTGGGCGACTCGCGGCGCGTCGCGATTTTCCCAGGCGCTGACCGCCCGCCCCCTGACCCGGGCAGTCAGCCATCAGTCCGAGTGCGAGTCAGCCAGGCTCGGGCCAAACTTCGCCGCATGATTTCCCCGAGCATCGATACATGACCCGCATCGCCGAATGGCCGGCGAGCGAGCGCCCGCGCGAGCGGCTGATCGCGCAGGGTGCCGCGGCGCTGACCGATGCCGAGCTGCTCTCGGTGATTCTCGGCACCGGCATTGCGGGGCTGTCGTCCCTCGACCTCGCCCGCGAGCTTCTCGGGCGGCATCGCGGCCTGTCCGGGCTGCTCGCCGAACCCACCGACAAGCTCACGGGCGCGCGGGGACTCGGTCCCACGAAGGTCGCGAAGATCAGGGCCGGCATCGAGCTCGCCCGCCGCGTGCTGCGCGAGGAAGTCACGCACGGCAGCACGCTGACCTCGCCCGAAGCGGTACGCGACTATCTGCGCCTCACGCTCGCCGCGCTGCCGCACGAGACGTTCGTCGTGCTGTTCCTCGACAGCCAGCACCGCCTGCTCGCCGCCGACGAGCTGTTTCGCGGCACCCTCGCCCAGACGAGCGTCTATCCGCGGGAAATCGTCAAGGCGGCGCTTGCGCACAACGCCGCCGCGGTCATCTTCGCGCACAACCATCCGTCGGGCGTCGCCGAGCCGTCGCGCGCCGACGAGCTGCTGACGCAGGCGCTGAAGCAGGCGCTGGCGCTGGTCGACATCCGCACCCTCGACCACTTCGTCGTCGCCGGTCACCGCGTCGTGTCGTTCGCCGAGCGGGGGCTGCTGTGAGGCGCCACGCCGGTCCGCGTTGCGTTTGCCGGGCCAGCCGGGCTTTGATATATACTTGATACATATCATCAGCAGGCGGATTCGATGTCCACGCTGCAATTGACGCAGGTCTATCTCGAACGCGCGCAGAAGAAGGCGCTGCAGGCCCGTGCCAAGGCGCGAGGCACCAAGGTGGCCGAGGAAGTGCGCCGCGCCGTGGACGCCTATCTCGCGGGCGTTTCGCCCGACGAGCTGGCGCTGCTCGACGCCGGTACACGCCGCGCCGGGCGCCATCTGGCGGAGATGGCGGCGAATCTCGACCGGGTCAATGCCCGGCTCGATGCGGCGTTCGAACTGCTCGAGCGCGGAGAGACCGGGCGAAAGCCGGGGCGCGTGGC
Organism: Betaproteobacteria bacterium; assembly: GCA_018971195.1. Classification (GTDB taxonomy): domain Bacteria; phylum Pseudomonadota; class Gammaproteobacteria; order Burkholderiales; family Casimicrobiaceae; genus VBCG01. The sequence continues at coordinate 5,989 of JAGXBK010000123.1, read as the reverse complement.
GTGAGCGTCATCACCGAGATCCTGGATCGCCTCTCGGGCATCGAGGTGGTCAAGGAAAAGCTCCAGGACAACGGCCACCGGGTCGAGCGCCTCGCCGAGCGGGTCGTCGAGCTTCATCGCAGCGTTCACGACATCGATCGGCGCCTGGTCCGGATCGAGGCCCGCGCGGAGATTGCCAGGACTGCCCGGGCGTCGGCTTCCGAAGCAGGGCGGCTGACGCCGGAAACTGCGGGAAATGGGGTCAGAGCTGTATTACGTCGCTGATCCATTTCTTCGCATCTTCAGCAACGTAATACAGCTCTGACCCCATATCCCGCAGCTCTGACCCATTTCCCGACGGAATACAGCTCTGACCCCATTTCCCCGATTTCCCCCATTTCTGAGGTTGATCGACGCGGGGTTTTGGGGGATAATGATCGGCTTTGCCGCGGCACCGATCAACGTTATCCTGGAGCGAGCGATGGCTCGAGTCTGCCAAGTCACCGGAAAGGCCCCGATGGTGGGCAACAACGTCTCACACGCCAACAACAGGACCAAGCGGCGTTTCCTGCCCAACCTGCAGCACCGCCGGTTCTGGGTCGAGAGCGAGAGCCGCTGGATCAGCCTGCGGCTCACCAACGCGGGCCTGCGCACAATCGACAAGAATGGCATCGACGCCGTGCTGGTCGACCTGCGCGCCCGCGGCGAGCGGATCTGACGGAGAAGCACCATGCGCGAGAAGATCAAGCTCGAGTCCTCGGCCGGCACCGGCCACTTCTACACGACGAGCAAGAACAAGAAGAACATGCCGGACAAGATGGAGATCATGAAATTCGATCCCGTCGCCCGCAAGCACGTGAAGTACAAGGAAACGAAGCTCAAGTAATGCCGCTGCTTCGCGCCCGACAAAAAGCCCGCGAACTCCGCGGGCTTTTTTGCGGCCCCCTTACGCTGACCGGGGGGGCGGTCGGTCTCGCGCCGCCTACGCGTAGCGCTTGAGCTGCAGCGAGAACTGGGCGAGCGGGGCGATGCCGGAGGCCTCGGCGCGATGGCACCAGTCCTGCAGGCGGGCGAGCAGCTGCTCGGACGACTCGGTCGAGCGGTTCCACAGCGTGGCCAGTTCCTGGCGCATCGTGTAGATCTGCTGCAGCACGGTGCTCTTCTCGAGGGTGTGCGCGATGCGCGCATGCTCGGTCTCGGGCAGCGCAGTCGCGTCCGCGGCGAGCCAGCGCTTCAAGCGGCGCAGGTTCGGCAGCTCGATGTGCCCGCGATGGCGCTCGCGCAGCGCGCTGATCTCGGCGGCACAGGCGGCCTTCAACGTCCGGGCGTAGCTGGTCGCCACCGCATAACGGTGGGTGATGATCGCCTGCAGCGTCGCGAGATCGGGTGCCGCCTTGGCGCGGTCGAACCTGATCTGCGGGGCGACCTTGCGCACCTTCGCGAGCCCGAGCATCTGCAGGATGCGTATGTACATCCAGCCGATGTCGAACTCGTACCAGCGTGACGAAAGCTTCGCCGACGTGCCGTAAGCGTGGTGGTTGTTGTGCAGCTCCTCGCCGCCGATGATGATTCCCCAGGGAACGATGTTCGTCGACGCATCGTTGCTCGCGAAATTGCGGTAGCCCCAGTAGTGCCCGATGCCGTTGATGATGCCCGCGGCGGTGATCGGGATCCACAGCATCTGCACGGCCCAGATCGTGACGCCGATCGGGCCGAACAGCAGCGCGTCGATGACGAGCATCACGCCCACCCCCTGCCACGAAAAGCGCGTGTAGAGATTGCGCTCGATCCAGTCGTCGGGCGTGCCGTGACCGTACTTGGACATCGTCTCGGCGTTCTTGGCCTCGGCGCGGTAGAGCTCGGCGCCGCGCAGCAGCAGCGTGTTGATGCCGCGCGTCTGCGGGCTGTGCGGGTCGTCGACGGTCTCGACCTTCGCGTGATGCTTGCGGTGGATGGCGACCCATTCCTTGGTCACCATTCCGGTGGTGAGCCAGAGCCAGAAGCGGAAGAAATGCGCGGGTAGCGGATGCAGGTCGAGCCCGCGGTGGGCTTGGCTGCGGTGCAGGTAAATCGTCACCGCGGCGATCGTGATGTGGGTGAGTCCCAGTCCGACGGCGACGTATCCCCACCACGGCAGCGCAAACAGGCCATGTGCCGCAAACGAGAGCAAATCGTAACTCATTGATTATCCATGTATAAGCTTCACGGCCTCGTGACGTTGCCACGTGGCGGCCCAAGACGCGATCACCATTGTACGCGACCGCCGATGGACATAGACACAATATGGCCCCCGCAAGGCCCTGCCGCAAGTGGGGTCGGGCGCGGGTTCACGGCGGCGTCCCCCCGACGATCCGGACCTCGCGCTGCGGGAAGGGGAACCTGATGCCGCGCGCGTTGAATTCGGCGCGGATCGCGCGGTTGAGCGCGCTCCGGAGGTTCAGCTGCCCGTTGTGCGGGTCGTCGATCCACACGCCGAGCTCGAGGCTGATGCCGTTGTCGGCGAAGCCGACGACAAACGCCCCGGGCGCGCGGTCGCCGCCCAGCACGCGCGGCTCGCGCTTCGCGATGTCGACCAGCAGCGCGAGCGCAGCCTCCACGTCGCTGTCGTAGCTGATCTGGACCGGTAGCGCGATGCGGATCTCGGAGGACGTGTAGGAGTGGTTGATGACCGTCGTCGTGACCAGCGTCTCGTTGGGAACGATCGCCTCGAGGCCGTCGAGGCTGCGCACGACGACGTAGCGCGCGGTCACCTTCGACACGCTGCCGGTGCGCCCGTCGACGGTGACCATGTCGCCCAGACGGATCGAGCGGTCGAGCAGGATCGTGAAGCCGGCGATGTAGTTCGACGCGAGCTTCTGCAGGCCGAGCCCGATGCCGACGCCCAGCGCGCCGCCGAAGACGGTGAGCAGCGTCAGGTCGAAGCCGACCGCCTGCAGCGCGACCAGCATGCCGACGACGATCAGCAGCGCGCGGATCGACTTCGACAGCAGGACGCGCACATTGGCGTCGAGCTGCGTGGCACGCGACAGCCGCTGCTCGAGGAGACCGGAGATCCACAGCGTGACGACCAGCGTGACCACGACGACGACGATGCCCTCGAGGATCGTCAGCACCGACACCTGGGATTTGCCGATGGGAATGACGAGCTCGTCGAGCGTCGACGCGATCTCCGGCAGGACGCCGAGGAAGTACAGGATGACCAGGCCCCAGGCCGCGGTGCCGATCGCGAACTCGGAGGCCGGCAGCCACGCCTGCGCGGGGAAGAGCCTGCGCAGCGCGTAGACCAGCATGCGGATCGCGGTGAGCGCGATGAGCAGCGGCGTTGCGATCGCGAGGAAGAACGGGTTCCCCGCGTGATGGCGCCAGAGGGTGGAGGCGATGTAGATCAGACCCAGGCCGACCAGCGGGAAGGCGAGGCGTGCGACGCTTCCCGGAATGCGCGTGGCATCGCCGCGGGCGCCGTGCGCGCGCTCGATGCGACGGTCGATCGCCAAGGCGACGAGGAGGCACAGTGCGGTCACTGCGAGCTCGAGCAGGCTGCGCGGCGACGCCAGCGCGTCCTGGAGGCGGTCGAGGCCGATGGGTGCGATCATGGGTTGCGCGTCAGCACGGCCGCGAAGAAGCCGTCGCAGCCGTGGCGGTGCGGGTAGAGGCGCAGGCGCGGTCCCGTATCGAGCGCGATGCCCGCCTGCGCGAGGATCGCTGCCACGTCGTGTTGCGCGAACTGCGGATGCGCCGCGAGGAAGGCGTCGACGATCGCATCGTTCTCGTCGGGCAGCACGCTGCAGGTTGCGTAGACCAGCCGCCCGCCGGGCTTCACCAGCGTCGCGGCCGCATCGAGGATCGCAGACTGCTTTACCACCAGCTCGCGCAGATCATCCGCCGTTTGCCGCCACTTGAGATCGGGATTGCGTCTCAGCGTGCCGAATCCGGTGCAGGGCGCATCGACCAGCACGCGGTCGATCTTGCCGGCGAGGCGCTTCACCTTGACGTCGCGCTCGTGGGCGATCACCTGCGGGTGCACGTTCGACAGTCCCGAGCGCGCAAGGCGCGGCGTCAGGCGCGACAGGCGCTTCGCGGCGGTGTCGAAGGCGTAGAGACGTCCCTGCGAGCGCATCATCGCGCCCAGCAGCAGGGTCTTGCCGCCGGCACCGGCGCAGAAGTCGACGACCATGTCGCTGCGTCGCGGCGCGACGAGCACCCCGACGAGCTGGCTGCCTTCGTCCTGCACCTCGATGCGTCCGTCGGCCAGCCACGGGTGGCGGGCGAGCGATGGGCGGCCCGCGATGCGCAGGCCGCAGGGCGCGTAAGGCGTCGGCGTCACCGGCAGCCCCTCCTCGGAGAGCGCGGCGAGCGCGGCCTCGCGCGTCGACTTCATCGCGTTGACGCGCAGGTCCAGCGATGCCGGCGCCTGCCACGCGCGCGCGAGCGCGGCGCGCTCGTCGGCGCCGAGCGCCGCACCGAGGCGCTCCCACAGCCAGTCGGGAAGGTCGGCCGCGACCGCATCGGGCAGCGTGGCGTGCATGCGCGCCTTGAACGCCGCGAGCCATTCCCGTTCCGCCCCGTTCAGCGCATCGTCGAGATCGCGCACCGAATGCCGGAACTCCCGCACCAGCGTTGCCAGCGCCAGCAGCCGCGGCTCGTCGGTCTGCGCAAGCGCCTCGAGCGAGCGCTTGCGGCGAAGATAGGCGAACGCGCCGTCGGCAATCCACGGGCGATCGTGCGAACCCATCTCGCGATGCTCGCGGAAGAACGCCGTCATCGCGGCATCGGCGGCCAGGTCGAGGCGCGCGACGCGTTCGATCGCCGCGGCGAGCGCTGCGACCTGGTTGCGGCGCAGGATCATGATCCGGTCATGTCGTTGAACGGGCTGCGCGGCTGTGCGATCGGCGGCGGTGGCGGACGCGGCCCCGCAGGATCCTGGCTGAATCCGGCGTAGCTCTCGTCGACGCGGATCGAATCGAGCCGGGCCTCGAGTGTGCCGCGAGCGGTTTGGGTGACGCGCATCCTGACCGGAATGTAATGCAACGACGGTGCGAGCCAGAACCACGCTTCGGTCCTGGCATCGTCGCCTTGGCGATGCCAGCGCTCGGTGCGGATCCGGCCCTGCGGCCAGGCGAGGGTTTCATCGGCTTCTCGCGAGAGCGTGTAGCGCGCGACCTTGCGCGTCGTCGCGAGGCTGAACGTGAGCTTGCGCTCGCGGGTCGGCGGCGAGAAATACGGCTGCCACATGATCGTCAGCGGATCGAAGGCCGGGGCCGTGAGATCCGCGGTCGTGCCGTCGTTGAGCGCCACCGTCCGTGCGTCCCAGTCGAAGTGCGCGGTCTCGCGCCGGTCGGCGCTGCCGCGTTCGATCACGAATTCCAGGGGTTTGAGTCCCGCGGCCGTAATGATGCCGCGGCTCTCGACCCTCCCGGTGCCGTGGATGAACAGCGCCGCGAGGCCCTGCGCCTGGCCGACGGTGGAGATTCGATACCGGTCGCCGTCGTGCTCGAAGCGATAGGTGGCCTCGCCGATCATGAACCCCTGCGTGCCGAGGCACACCTTGTAGACGAGATCGACTCGCGGCGGGAGCGCGATCGGCGCGATGACCGGCCCTTCCGCGACCTGCGCCGCCGGCGATGACGGCGCCGATGCCGCCGATGCTTCCGCGGTCGTGGCGGGCGCATTGCCCGGCGCGTCGGTCGGCGGCCCTTCGGCCGCGGGCGGCGTGGAGACGCTCGACGGCGCGCGCGATTCGATGGTCGGCGTTCGCCGCGCGGGGGGCGCCCGATGCGCCATCACCGGTTTCGGCGGTGGCGGCTGCGCTGCCACCGGGGGCGGCGGGGGCGGCATCTCCTTCAACGTCGCGGTCAGCACCGGAATCTCGGGCGCGGTCGGGGCCTCGGCGGGCCACAGCGACCACAACGCATGCACCGCGACCGACAGCGCGAGCGCGACCCACAGCGTCGGGCGCGCGCGGTGCTTGCGCGCGTTGGGCGGCGAAAAACCGGGACGGACCACGTTTTCG
>JAGXBK010000122.1 GCA_018971195.1 Betaproteobacteria bacterium | reverse complement strand
AATGTTTCGACGCACGGTCTTTGCGCTGGGCGCGATGGATGGGCGAAACATTAGAGCTCTGACCCCATTTTCCCTGCCGTATTACAGCTCTGACCCCAATTACAGGTTGGGGGCGAGGCGGCGGCGGGCCGTGTCGATGTCGATCCCGCTGCGCGCAGCGAAATCCTCGAGCTGGTCCTGCCCGATCTTGCCGACGGCGAAATAGCGCGCATCGGGATGCGCGAGGTAGAAGCCGGACACCGAGGCCGCCGGCAGCATCGCGTAATTGTCGGTGATCTGCATGCCGGCGGCGCCGGCATCGAGCGCCTTGAAGACCTCGCTCTTGACCGCGTGATCCGGACAGGCCGGATAGCCGGGGGCGGGACGGATGCCGCGATACTCCTCGCGGATCAGCGCGGCACCGTCGAGCGCCTCGCCCGCCGCATAGCCCCACAGCTCGGTGCGCACCTTGCGATGCAGCCATTCGGCGAGGGCCTCGGCGAGCCGGTCGGCGAGCGACTTCAGCATCAGCGCCGAATAATCGTCGTTCGCCGCCTTGTACGACGCGACGCGTTCCTCGACCGCGCCGCCGGTGGTGACCGCGAACGCGCCGACGTAGTCGCGCAGGCCCGAGCTCGCGGGCGCCACGAAATCGGCAAGGCAGTAGTTCGGCTTGCCTGCCGGGCGCTCGTTCTGCTGGCGCAGGTTGCGCCAGATGAGGATCGGCGCCGTGCGCGTCTCGTCGGTCCACAGCACGACGTCGTCGCCATTGGAATTCGCCGGCCAGAAGCCGACGGCGGCGTTGGCGGCCAGCCAGCGCTCGCCGACGATGCGCGCGAGCATCGCCTTGCCTTCGGCATGCAGGCTGCGCGCGGCCTCGCCGACCAGCGGATCGTCGAGGATCGCCGGATAGGGCCCCGAAAGCTCCCAGGCCTGGAAGAAAGGTCCCCAGTCGATGTATTGCGCGATCTCGCGCAGGTCGACGTTCGCGAGCAGGCGGCGGCCGGCGAACGTCGGCACGGGCGGGACGTAACCGGCCCAGTCCGCGGCGAACGCGTTCGCGCGCGCGCCGGCGAGCGAGACCAGCTTGGGCCCGCGCTTGGCGGCGTGCTGGGTGCGGATCGTCGCGTAGTCCTCGGCGACCTGCGCGACAAACGCGTCGCGATGCTCCGCCGAGAGCAGGCTGGTCACGACGCCGACGGCGCGCGACGCGTCGGGGACGTACACGGTCGGCCCGGCGCTGTAATGCGGCGCGATCTTCACTGCCGTATGCACGCGCGAGGTCGTCGCGCCGCCGATCAGCAGCGGCAGCGTGAAGCCTTCGCGCTGCATCTCGCCTGCGACGTGCGCCATCTCCTCGAGCGACGGAGTGATCAGCCCTGACAGCCCGATCGCATCGGCGTTGTGCTCGCGTGCCGCGGCCAGGATCTTCTGCGCCGGCACCATGACCCCGAGGTCGATGACGTCGAAATTGTTGCACTGGAGGACGACGCCGACGATGTTCTTGCCGATGTCGTGGACGTCGCCCTTGACCGTCGCGGTGACGACGAGGCCTTTCGATCGCGCTGCCGCGCCGGACAGCGCCTTCTCGGCCTCGATGAACGGGATCAGGTGCGCGACCGCCTGCTTCATCACCCTTGCGCTCTTCACCACCTGCGGCAGGAACATCCTGCCCGCGCCGAACAGGTCGCCGACGATGTTCATGCCCGCCATCAGCGGCCCTTCGATGACCTCGATCGGATGCCCGCCGCGAGCGGCGACCGCGGCGCGCGCCTCCTCGGTGTCGTCGACGATGAAGTTCGTGATGCCCTTGACCAGTGCGTGCGACAGGCGCTCGCCGACGCCCGCCTGTCGCCATGCGAGATCCTCGACGGCCTTCTTCCCCTGCGCCTTGTAGGATTCCGCGAAGGTCACCAGCGCCTCGGTCGCGCTTCCACCATCCGCACGGGGGCGGTTCAGCACCACGTCCTCGACCAGGCTGCGCAGCTGCGGATCGAGCTCGTCGTAGACGCCGAGCTGGCCGGCGTTGACGATGCCCATCGTCAGGCCCGCGCGGATCGCGTGGTAGAGGAACACCGTGTGGATCGCCTCGCGCACCGCGTCGTTGCCGCGGAAGCTGAAGCTGACGTTCGAGATGCCGCCCGACACCTTGGCATGGGGCAGGTGCTCGCGGACCCATCGCGTCGCACGGATGAAATCGACCGCGTAGCGCGCGTGCTCGTCGATGCCGGTGGCGATCGCGAACACGTTGGGGTCGATGACGATGTCCTCGGGCGGGAATCCGACCCTGTCGACCAGGAGATCGTAGGCACGGCGCGCGACCTCGATCCGGCGCTCGAAGCTGTCGGCCTGGCCGCGCTCGTCGAAGCACATGACGACGGCCGCTGCGCCGTAGCGGAGGACGAGCCTCGCCTGGCGCAGGAACTCGGCCTCCCCTTCCTTCATCGAGATCGAGTTGACGATCGGCTTGCCCTGCACGCACTTGAGGCCTGCCTCGATGATCTCCCACTTCGACGAATCGATCATCACCGGCACGCGCGCGATGTCGGGCTCGACCGCGATCAGGCTCAGGAAGCGGACCATCGCCGCCTTCGAGTCGAGCATCGCCTCGTCCATGTTGACGTCGATGATCTGCGCGCCGCTTTGCACCTGCGATCGCGCGATCTCGACGGCTGCCGCGTAATCGCCGGAGAGGATCAGCTTGGCGAAGGCGCGCGAGCCCGTGACGTTGGTCCGCTCGCCGACGTTGACGAACAGCGAATCGTCACCGATGTTGAGCGGCTCGAGGCCGGCCAGGCGCATGACGCCCGGGACCTTCACTGCGTCGCGCTCAGGCAACCGCCGGCTCCGCTTCCGCCGGTATCCTGCGCGGAGGAACGGCCCTGACGGCGTCGGCGATCGCCCGGATATGCGCAGGAGTGGTCCCGCAGCAGCCGCCGACGATGTTGACGAATCCGCTGCGCGCGAATTCTCCGAGCAGCGCCGAGGTCTCCGCCGGCGTTTCGTCGTAGCCGGTGTCCGACATCGGGTTCGGCAGCCCGGCATTCGGATAGCACGAGATGTACGTATCGGCGACCCGCGCGAGCTCTTCGATGTAGGGGCGCATCAAGGCGGCCCCGAGCGCGCAGTTGAGCCCCACCGCCAGCGGCCGGACATGGCGCACCGAGTTCCAGAAGGCCTCCGGCGTCTGGCCCGACAGCGTGCGCCCCGACGCGTCGGTGATCGTTCCCGAGACGATGATCGGCAGCCGGCCGCCGTGGCGGTCGAACGCGTCCTCGATGGCGAACAGCGCTGCCTTGGCGTTCAGCGTGTCGAACACCGTCTCGACCAGCAGGATGTCGACGCCGCCTTCGATCAGCGCATCGGCAGCCTCGGCATACGCGGCGACGAGCTCGTCGTAGGTCACATTGCGCGCGCCCGCATCGGCCACATCGGGCGATATCGACGCGGTGCGGTTGGTGGGCCCCAGGGCTCCGGCGACGAAACGCGGCCGGTCGGGCGTCTTCGCGGTCCACCGGTCCGCGCACTCGCGCGCGATCCCGGCCGCCGACGCGTTGATCGCGCCGACGTGGCTTTCCATCCGGTAGTCGGCCTGCGCGATGCGCGTCGCGTTGAAGGTGTTGGTCTCGATGATGTCGGCGCCGGCGTCGAGATAGGCGTCGTGGATCGAGCGCACCGTCGCCGGCGACGTGACCGAGAGGACGTCGTTGTCGCCCTTGAGGTCGTGCGGGTGGTCGTGGAACGGGCCGCGGAAATCGCCCTCGGAGAGGTGGCACTGCTGGATCATCGTGCCCATCGCGCCGTCGAGGACGAGAATGCGGTGGGCGAGAAGTCGCGCGATTTCGGCGGTATGATCTGGTTGCATCGGACTGGAAAACACGCGCCGCGCCTGCGACGATCCCCAATTTTCATTCTAGCATTCGACGATGAAGCACCTGAAACCCCGCGAAGCCTTCGACTTCCTGCACCAGCACCCGCAGGCGGTGATGATCGATTGCCGCAGCGAAATGGAATACCTGTTCGTCGGCCATCCGGCGGGGGCCCACCACGTGGCGTGGAACGAGGCGCCCGACTGGGAGGTGAACCCGCATTTCGTCGGGCAGGTGAAGAAAGTGGCGAGCATGAATCGCCCGGTCGTGCTCATCTGCCGCAGCGGGCAGCGCTCGACCGCGGCGGGCGAGGAACTCGAGAAGGCGGGCTTCACCGAGGTCTACAACGTCGTCGACGGCTTCGAGGGCCCGCTGGACGAGGATCACCACCGCGGGACGATCGGCGGCTGGCGCAAGGAAGGCCTGCCCTGGGAGCAGACCTGACGAACCGAAGCGGTGCCGCCCCGGCTCACGCGAGCGCGAGCGCCATCCACGCGGCGCCCGGCAGGGGATTGTCGCAATAGCGTTCGCATTCGCGGAATCCGAGCGACGCATACAAAGCGCGCGCTTCGCCCATCGTCGCCAGCGTGTCGAGCCTGAGCTCGCGATAGCCGATGCCGCGTGCCTGCGCGATGAGCGCATCCATCAGACTGCGCCCGAGACCGCAGCCCCGCGCCGCGGGGTCGACGTACAGGCGCTTGACTTCCCCGATGTCGGCCGGCGCGGCATCGTCGTGCGCATCCACGTCGCCACGCAGCGGGCGCAGCGCGACGCAACCGACGTCGGCATCTGCGCCGCGCACGAGCAGCAGGCGGCCGCGCGGCGCCGCGTACTCGCCCGGCAGCCCGGCAAGCTCCGCGGCGAAACCCTGGAAACACAGGTCGACAGCCAGTGACGCCGCGTATGCCTCGAACAGGCGTCGCGCGGACGCGAGGTCCACCGCCCCGGCGGCGACGCGAATCGAACACGGGGTCACGGAGTCATGGGGTCACGGCATGCAGGCGCCGGACCTCAGCTCGCTGCCGGCGTATTTGCCCTGCAGCTCCTCGAGCTTCGCCGCGACGACGGGCGACGGATTGCGGACGACGAGCATCGTCTGCGTGATCGCCTGCTGCCGGGGCGCGGCGTGTGCTTCGGCAATGCCGCGTGCGGCCAACGCCTGCACGCGCGCGGTCGCCGCGTTCTGGGTGCGGAAAATGCCAAGCGAAACGGCGAACTGACCATTGCCGGAATCGACGACCGACAGATCGTCGATCGACAGCGCGCGCAGTTCCGCGACGCGGCGATCGGCGGCGGCGCGCGTCGGCATCGGGCCGAGGCTCACCCACCAGGCGTCGGTCACCGTCACCTGATGCTGCGACAACTGGCGGCCCAGCTTCAACGCTTCGAGATCCGCCAGGGCCTTCGCGCGATCGGCATCGGAGAACGGCCCCCACTGGGTGCAGACGTCGGGGGTCGACGGCTGCGCCGAGGCCTGCGTCGACGTCTGCGCCGCGCCTTGCGCAGGCGCCGCAGCCTGCGAATGCGACGACGACGGGCTCGCCACCGGGGGCGGTGCCGACCCGGTACCCTGCGCCTGCGCCTGGGCCTGGGCCTGGGCAGGTGCCGCGATCGGACTCCGGTCGAGACCGAGTGCGGCGACCTGCTGCGGCGTCAGCAGCTTGATGCTGTCGGGCTGGATCTGCCCGGCGAGCCGACCTGGTTCGCTGACCGACGCCCGGTCGAGGCGTGCGTAGGCGAAAAGCAGTGCGTTGGCGAGTAGCAGCAGAAATACGGCGAGGCGCATCGTATCGGGGTCCGGCGACGAACGACGAGGCGTGCAACGACGGGCCGCGCAGCGCCCGGGCTAGCGCGGCTGCGAAGCGAGGACCAGCACGCCTTCGAGCACCAGATTATCCACGCGCTCGAGCGGCGCCGACAGCTGCGGTGCAATCTCCTGCGCGCCACCGCCCGCGAGATAGCACACCACTTCGCCTCCGTCGCGCGCGAGCTTGCCGCGCATCTGCTCGACCGCTCCGCACACCGCCTGGAGCGCGCCCGAGCGCAGCGCGTCGGGTGTGCTCGTCGGAAAATCCTGGAACGCCCCCGGCGTCACGCGCAGGCCCGCAGTGTTGTCGGCCAACGATCGCAGCATCAGGTGGATCCCGGGCACGATCAGCCCGCCGCGAAAGACGCCGTCGCCGTCGAGGGCGTCGATGGTCACGGCAGTGCCGGCGTTGACGACGATCGCCGGACGCGGCACCGCGCCTCGAGCCATTTCGCGCCGCCGCGCCGCGACCAGCGATGCCCAACGGTCAGCGCCAAGCTGCGCCGGGTTCGCATAGCGGTTTGCGACGCCCCCTGCCTGCGGGCTCGCACGCTGCCATTCCATGGTCAGCCGCCAGCGCGCGATCTGTCCTTCGACGCGCACGCGCGCGGCCTCGCCTGCGACGTTGACGCCGACTGCGCGCGCCGGCCGCTCGAGGTTCTGCCAATCGCGAACCGCAAGCGAGCCGATGTCCTGATTGGAGACCGCACCCTGCGCGACCCAGCCGCGCGGTCCGCGCAAGCCCCATTTCATCCGGCTGTTGCCGACATCGACGACGAGGACTTCGTTCACGATTGCTTTGCGGGGCCTCCCCTGCTGGATGCAGGAGAGAGTGGGGGCGAGGAGATCCCGGCGCGACCCGCGAATCCGGGATCAGGCGCGACGCAGCGAGATCTCACCGGCGAGAAAGCGCGCGCGCCGGGGTCCGTCCGCGAGCACCAGCGCTCCGGTGCTGTCGACGCCGGCGACCGTGCCCTTGACGCTGGCACCATCGGGGAGCAGCAGCTTGACGGGTTTGCCCTGGTACGCATGGCGGCGTTGCCACTCGGCAGCGAACGGCGCGAAGCCGTGCTGCGCATACGTGGAAAGGCTATTCGCAAGCTCGCTGGCGAGCCTCGCCAGCAGGCGGTTGCGGTCGATTGGGGGGGCGCCACGCCCCGCCACCGCGGCAAGGTCGCTGACCGGCTGCGCGATATCGCGCTTCATCGCAGTCGGCAGCCGGACGTTGAGACCGACGCCGACGACCACCGTCGACGGGCCGAGCGCGTCGCCGTTGAGCTCGACGAGGATTCCACCGACCTTCAGGTGGCGATGGATCAGGTCGTTCGGCCATTTCAACTCGACGCCGGGGAGCCCTTCGGCGTCCAGCGCGTGGATGACCGCGACACCGACCGCCAGCGACAGTCCGGCGACGAATCCTGCGCCCTGCTCAAAGCGCCAGCCCAGCGAAAACGTCAGGCTGCCGCCCGCCACGGCCGTCCAGATGCGCCCACGGCGACCACGCCCCGCGGTCTGCCACTCGGCGGCGAGCAGCGCCCCGTGGATATCGCGCCTCGCGGCGCGGCGCAGCAGTTCGCTGGATGTCGAATCGACCTGGTCGATCACCTCGACGGAAAGGACCGGATGTGGCTCGACCGGCGGCGGGCTCGACGGCAACGCCAAGTCGTCGTCGTTGGCGGCGGGCAGGAGCGGCGTCTTGGCATCGGCCGCCGCCACCTGGACCCCGAGCTTTCGCAACGCCTTGCGAACCTCCTCGGCATCGAGGAAATCGGGGGTGGCCAGCAGTCGGTATCCTCGGCCGCGCACGCGCTCGAGCGCCAGACCGGCCGTCTCGGCCTGCTTCAGGAGCTGCGATACGCGAGCGCGCGTCAACCCCACCGTCGCGGCGAGGTCTTCGCCCGAGTGGAAAGCGCCATCGGAAAGTTGGCGCAGCAGCGAGAATCCGAGAGGAGTGAGCACTAACGAACGTGACCTTGGAAAACGTGGAATTCTAGCAGGATCAACGCGCAATTGCACGCATTTGGCGCCACTGCATCCTGCGAAACCCAGTGCCGGCATCGGGCAAATGCGGCCGGCGGGGCCCGTTCCCAAGTCCCCGGAAAATGGGGCAGCAGAAAATGGGGTCAGAGCTGTAATAACTGCGTGCCCGGAAAATGGGGCAGCGGAAAATGGGGTCAGAGCTGTAATACTTGGTGCGGAAAATGGGGTCAGAGCTGTAATACTTCGTACGCCATGTCGTGTCCCCAGCATGCGGAGCAGCGTCACGAAGTATTACAGCTCTGACCCCATTTTCCGC
>JAGXBK010000288.1 GCA_018971195.1 Betaproteobacteria bacterium | reverse complement strand
CCCTGCGGGATGCGCTTCAGCAATGCGAGCAGCAGCCACGCGACCGCGGCAGCGGCGATGAGCAGGCCCGCGACGCCGCCGATCACGATCCAGGCCGCCTGCGCCTCGCGCGCCTGCCAGGCGATCAGCACGCCGATCGCGAACGTTCCGCAGGCGTACGCAATCGCCCCGGCCGCGCGCGGCCTCGGCAGGTCACGGCGCAGCACACGCAGCGGCGGGACGCGCGCCAGCGCGACCAGCGGGGGCAGCGCAAAGCCCATCAGCAACAGCATCCCGGTCGCGAATGCCGACAGCGCGGGCACCCACGACGGCCATGGCAGCGCATCGGAGAACGAGCTCGAGACCAGTGCCACGAGCAGCTGCTGTCCCGCGAGCGCGCAGGCGATCCCGGCCGCGCTCGAGACGAGCCCGAGGACCAGGAACTGGATGACGAACAGCGCCAGCGTGCGCGCGACCGGCGCACCGAAGCAGCGAATCATCGCCGCAGCGTCGAGATGGCGCCGCAGGTAGCGCGACGCGGCCAGCGCCACCGCGACCGCAGCGAGCAGCACCGCGACCAGGGCTGCGAGGCCGAGGAAGCGCTCGGCGCGCTCGAGCGTCTGGCGCACTTCGGGACGCAGCTCGCGGACAGTTTCGACGCGCTGTCCCGGCTGCATCGCGCCGGCGAGCCACGCGCGAAAGCGCTCGAGGCCGCCGCCACCGGCCTGCGCCACCAACAGCCGCCAGGTTGCGCGGTTGCCGGGCTGCAGGAGTTTCGTCGACGGAACATCGGCGAGGTTCAGCAGCAGCTTCGGTCCCGGCGCGAAGGTCAGTCCCGCGACCTCCGGATCCTGCGCGATGATCGCGGTCACCTTCAGCGACGCGTCGCCGACGGCGAGCCGGGAGCCTACCTGCGCGTCGAGCCGGTCGGCGAGTTTGCGGTCGATCCATGTCTCGCCCGGCGGCGGGATCCCGCGCGCGACGCGTCCCGCAGGATTGCCGGGCTCGACCAGCGTCACCGAGCCGCGCAACGGATACCCGGCCGACACCGCCTTGACGTCGGTCAGCACGGCATTGCCGTCGACGCCGACCGCGCGATCCGCAGCACCCGCGGCAGCGGCGCCCGCGACCGCGCCACCGGCATCGACGCCACCGGCACGCTGCACCATGCTGTTGAACCGGATCGCGGCGGAGGTCTCCAGTCCCAGCGATCTCGCCTTCTCTGCGAAGCCGGCGGGCAGCGGACGATCGCCCGACACCATGAGGTCGGCTCCCAGCAATCGATTCGCCTGCTCGGCGAGGCCGCCCCCGACGCGATCGCCGAAGAATCCGACGGTGCCGACGCTGGCGACGGCCAGCATCATCGCCGCGATCAACACCCGCAACTCGCCGGCGCGCCAATCGCGCAGCAGCATTCGCAGCGCAAGCCGCAGCGTCGCCATCGCCTGCCCGCTATTTCGCAGCGATGCGGGCACTTGCGGCCGCGGCGGCAGCGAGCGGCGCGTGCGACGGCGCCGCAGGCGTGCGCAGGTCGGCGACGAGTCGGCCCGACGCCAGCGACAGCCGCCGCTCGCAAC
>JAGXBK010000121.1 GCA_018971195.1 Betaproteobacteria bacterium | reverse complement strand
GCGGGCGAAGCCCTCGGCCTGGAACGCCGGCGCCACGCCGGCCCCGGTGTCTTCGCAAATCGCCACTCGCGGATCGAGCCGCGCATCGCTTTTCATCTTCGCGAGCGAGCTCTGTTGCGTCGCGAGCGCGCGGGCCGAGAATCCGCCCCAGCACAGGAGGCCCGCGATCTCCTCCATCGCGCCGGGTGCCAGGTAGGCGCGGTAGCGGCCCGCGGGCAGCGATTTCGGGGGCCGGCTGATCAGCGCGAGCTGGTCCGCGGCCGAGCCCATCCGTCGCCGCAATTCGGCGTCGTCCCAGGCGAATCCTGCGTAGGCCGACTTGATCGCCTTGTCCGCGCGGTGGTAGAGGCTCCACTGCAGGTTGAAAGTCGTCGTCGCGTGCCAGTTGCGCTGGCCCTCCGAATTGCAGAAACCCCGGTAGACGGGCCCCACGGCGAGCAGGCCGACGAGGTCGTGGCCGTTCGCCGCAGCGAGGATCGTGTCGACCATCGCTTCGGCCGACGGCAGGTCGCCGCCGCGCATCGTGCGGCTCGATTCGACCGTCGAGGGCAGCAGCAGGTGCGGGTCGTCGGCGAGCTCGGGCAGCGCGCTGCGCAGGCCGGCCACGGCATCGGCGATGGTCCGCGTGTCGGCGGCGAGATCGCCGGAGAGCGACAGCGAGTGCGTCGCGTGGCGTGCGCCGAGGACCAGGCGGATGTCCAGGTAGCGCTGGACGACGCGTCCGGGCTGGCGGACCCTGCCGCGGTTCATGCGCACGAAATCGCTTTCCTCGGCCGAGAGCCACGTCGCGTGGCGCTCGCCTGCGACGAGCGCACGGTCGACGACCGCGGCGACCTCACTGAAATACGCTTCCATCAATTCTCCCCGCCGAAGACGTCGACGCCGGCGAAGACGCAGGCCGGGCTCGCGTGACCCACGCGAATGATCTGCGAGGGCTCGCCCTTGCCGCAGTGCGGGGTGCCCAGCACCTGCAGCGTGTCGGCGTTGCCGACGCGCGCCAGGCTGCGCCAGAAGTTCGCGCTGATGCCGCGATAGTTCGGGTTCTTGACCACGTGCCCCAGCTTGCCGTTCTCGATCACGCGGGCGCGCTCGCAGCCGAACTGGAACTTGTTGCGCGAGTCGTCGATCGACCACGAGATGTTGGTCTCCATCATCACGCCGTGCTCGATCGACGCGACGAGATCGTCGAACGACGCGTCGCCGGGCTCGAGGTTGAGGTTGGCCATGCGGTCGATAGGCGGGCGGTTCCAGCTGTCGGCCCGTGCATTGGCGACGCCCGCCATGCCCGCGCGCGCCTGCGAGATCGCGCCGCCCAGTGGGCGCTCGAGGATGCCGTTGCGGATCAGGTGGCGGTACTCGGCGGGCGCGCCGTCGTCGTCGAAAGCGTAGCTCGCGAGCTCTTCGGGCCGCGTCGGATCGAAGGTGATGTTGAGCAGCTCCGAGCCGTAGCGATAGCTGCCGAACATGTCGAGGGTGACGAAGCTCGTGCCCGCGAAATTGCGCTCGTCGCCGAGGATGCGATCGAGCTCCAGCGGATGGCCGACCGATTCGTGGATCTGCAGCACCATCTGGTCGGGGGCGAGCAGCACGTCCATCTTGCCCGACGGGCAGTTCGGCGCGGCGAGGAGCTCGAGCGCTTCCTCGGCGACCCTGCGGCCGCAGTCGGCGAAGCCGAAGCGGTCGAGGACCTCGAGGCCGCCCTGCTGGCAGATGCCGCGATGGCCGTTCAGCGAGCGCCGCTGGGTGACGCCGTCGGCGTGCGCCGTCACGGCGAGCGACGGGAACACGAAGCGGAAGCGCTGCAGGAGGTCGCCGCCGGCGCTGGTGACCAGGCGCTGCCGCGCGTGGCGGACCTCGACCAGCGCCTCCCAGTCGACGATGCGCGGGTCGCAGCCGGCCTCGCTCGAGACGTGGCGCAAGAGGTCGAAGCACTCGGCGCGCGAGGGCAGCGGCGCATCGACGCAAGGCGACGCGTACTCGCCGCGCGGTGCGGGTCGCGGCAGGGTACGCGAATCGGCGATCGCGTAGCGGGACGTCGCGCGCGCCCAGTTGGCCGCCCGGGCCAGCGCCTCGCGCAGGCCCGCGGGCGAGGTGTCGGCGGTCGCCGCATAGCCATAGCCGCCGTCGGCATAGACCGAGGCCATCACTCCGCGGTCGGTGGACAGCGCGAGGGGTTGCGGGACGTTCTTGCGGATGCAGAACATTTCCGAGGTTTCCTCGACGAAGCGCAGCGACCAGAAGTCGGCGTCAAGGTCGAACGAGGGGAGGGGGCGATCGAGAGGGGGCATGAGATGAGAAGTCAGACCTTGCGTACGGGGCAGGGGTAGCGGGCGACGATGGGATCCGACGTCAGCAGCGTGATGCCTTCGACCATCGACTGGGCCACGAGAATGCGATCGAAAGGGTCCGCGTGAATTCGCGGGAGGGCATCGACCGCGACTGCGTGCTGGCTCGCAATCGGCAGCTCGTCGTAACCGTTGTCGAGGAGCCCGCGGCGAAGCAGGCGAGGATCGACTTGGAAATCGCTGCGTCCCAATCCTCGCTTGATCGCGACCTCCCAGAGGCTCGCGGCACTGAAGACCGGATTGTTGCCAAGATCCTCGATCAAGGCCCGGGCGTCGGACGACAGTCGGCCCGGATCGCCGGCGGCCCACAACAGCAGATGGGTATCCAGCAACAGCTTCAAGGAAGGCCGCTGAACAGTTGCTCGATTTCGGTACTGCCCATCCGGTCGAAGTCGTCCGGTACCAGGATCTGCCCGGCCATGAAGCCCAGGCGCCGCATCTGCGCGCGGTCTGGCGCATCGAGCGGCGCGACCTTCACCAGCGGCTTGCCGGCCTTGGCGATGACGAATGCTTCGCCGTGCGCGGCCTGATGGACAAGCCGAGACAATTGCGTCTTGGCTTCGTGAATGTTGACCGTGCGCATGGAATCGGCGTTCTTTATGATGAACTAAGGCCGATTAGTCTAGTCTTGAATCGATCCGGCTGCAAGCTGCGAAAGCGCATCGCCGGTCACCCGCGCGATCCTCCAGTCGGGCAGCACCTGCGCGCCGAGCGACTCATAGAAGCCGATCGCGCTCCGATTCCAGTCGAGGACCACCCATTCGAAGCGCCCGCAGCCCCGCGTCCGGGCAGTCGCAGCCAGGGATGTCAGCAGCCGTCGCCCGAGTCCCGCGCCGCGGAATCGCGGACGGACGAACAGGTCCTCCAGCCACAGGCTCCGGCGGCCGAGGAACGTCGAGTAAGTATGAAAAAACAAGGCAAATCCCGCAGCTTCCTGAGAATCTGCATCAAGACGCGCAATCAGCGCTTCGGCCGCGGGCCGTGCGCCGAACAGCGCGGCGTCCAGGTCGGCCGGCGTCGACACGCAAAGCCGGGTCAATTGTTCGTACTCGGCCAGCTCCCGGATCAGGTCGTGGAGATCGGGGACGTCCGCGGGCTGCGCCGGCGCGATCGTGAAGGAAGCATCGTTTCGCGATGTCATTCCGGGACGCCCGCCGCATCGACCTGGCGCCCGAGGATGACCAGGTCGCGCCGTTCAGCGTCGAGCCGGGCCACCCGGGGCAGCACACCCCAGGTCCGGAATCCCGCGCCCTCGAACAGCCGCAGGCTGGGCGCATTGTGTCCGAACACGAACGCCAGCATCGCCTCGATCCCGAGCGTAGGCGCGCTCGACACGGCGTGCGCCAGCAGTTGCCGGGCATAGCCGCGGCGCTGGGCGGCCGGCGCCGTGTAGACGCCGACCTCGACGGTCGCCTCGTACGCCGGGCGGCCGTAGAACGAACGGATCGACAGCCACGCCATCACCGCGCCGGTCATCGAATCGCAGCGGACCCACAGCGGGCGCCGCTGCGGCGCGAACTCGTCGAACCACGCCCGCCGGCCGGCCACCGTGACCGGCACGAGATCGGCGGTGGCCATGCGCCCCGGGATCGACGCATTGTAAATTGCGACAATATCCGCGAGATCGGCAGAGGTGGCGTGGCGGATGGGCATTTTGGGCAAAATTGCAACAAAGTGCGCGACGGACGGTCGCCGTTCGGCGACATTCGTTGCCCGGCCAAAGTGGGCTGCTGTAACGTTTCCCTGTGTCGCGAAAAGCGAACATTCGATCCGTCTGTCTAGTACCACTTTCCATCGGGGGTTTCCAGATGAATTTCAAGCGCAACAAGGTCGCGTCCGCGCTCGCCTACCTGGCGGGTGTCGGCGGCGCACTCGCGGTCTCGGGGGTACACGCCCAGCAGACCGACCAGGCGTCCAACCCGGACATCCGCGTCGAGGTGACCGGCACCAGCATCAGGCGTGTCGAAGGCGAGACCGCGCTGCCCGTGACCGTGATCACGCGCAAGGAGATCGAGAAATCCGGCGCGACCAGTGCGATGGAGCTGTTGCAACTGGTCTCGTCGAACAACAGCCTGGGTGCCATCAGCCTCTCCAACTCGGTCGGCGCCACGACGTTCTCGGCGCAGACGGCTTCGCTGCGCGGCCTGGGCGGCGGACGCACACTGGTCCTGCTGAACGGCCACCGGCTGGAAGGGTTCGCCGGCGAGATCCAGGGCGTGCAGGGCGTGAACCTGGCGGGCATTCCGTTCGAGGCGATCGAGCGCGTGGAGATCCTGAAGGACGGCGCGTCGGCCATCTATGGTTCGGACGCGATCGCGGGCGTGATCAACTTCATCACCAAGACCGACTACACGGGCGCCGAAGTGACCGCAATGTACGGGGCGCCGACCCGCGGGGGCGGCGGCGACCAGTACCAGGGCAGCGGCTCGTTCGGCATCGGCAGCCTGGACAAGGACAAGTACAACTTCTTCGCCTCCCTTTCCTACAACGAGCAGAAGCCCCTCGACCAGAGGTCTCGCGATTTCTCGAACACCTCCTTCCGCGATTCGATCGGCCTGTTCGCCCTGTCGAGCAACCAGTTCCCGGGCAACGTCACGACCGGCGGCATCGGCGTGGTCAACCACGGCGTGCCCGACGAGGTCCCTGGATCGAACGGTTGCGGCTACTCGGCCTTCATCGTCTCCGAGATCTACGGGCCGCTCGGTTGCTTCTACGATCCGGCGCGCGCGCCCGGCGTCGAGATGATCCCGGACGACAAGCTCTACAACGCCTTTGCCAAGGGAACGTTCCAGTTGAACGACGACTGGCAGGCCGCGTTGACCGGCATCTATTCGCACGACGAGACGCGCCTTGTCATCCAGCCGGGACCGATCTCGAATGTGTTCCGGTATGGGCCGAACAACATCCCGGGAACGATCACGCTGCAGCCGACCAGCCCGTTCTATCCGCATGCGGAAGCCGCGGCGGCGGGTGTGGACGGCAAGCCGCTCAACGTGCGCTACCGCACCTACGAGAACGGCCTGCGCGACCTGACCGACACCAACTCGCACGGCGAGTTCGTCGCCAGCGTCAAGGGCACGGTCAAGGACTGGGACGTCGATGCGTCGGCGTTCTACAGCGAAGGCAAGACGGTCGAGCACATCAACGGCGGCTTCCAGGACTACCGGCTGCTGTTGCCGCTGCTCAACAGCGGCACCGTCAACCTGTTCGGCTTCAACACCCCCGACATCGTGCAGCAGCTTCGCGCGACGAACTTCATCGGTGACGCGCTCAGTGGCGAGTCGAAGAGCTACGGGGGCAATGCCAAGACCTCGGGCGAGATCTTCTAGCTGCCCGCAGGGCCCGTATCGCTGGCCTTCGGCGCCGATACGCGCAAGGAGACCCTCGACCAGAGGTTCGCCGACGCGCTCCACGGGGGCTACATCACCGGTTATGGCGGTCAGTTGAAGGATGTCTCGGGCTCGCGTACGCAGTGGGCGGGGTTTACCGAGTTGGACGTGCCGATCGTCAAGACGCTCGAGGGCGACGTCCAGGCCCGCTACGACCACTACAGCGATTTCGGCGGGACGACCAATCCCAAGGTCAGCCTGCGCTGGCAGCCGACCAAGTCGGTGCTGCTTCGCAGCTCCTGGGGCACGGGCTTTCTTGCGCCGTCGCTCTACCAGTTGTTCACCCCGAACATCACCGGCGTGTCGGGTACCGGCCTTTCCGACCCGATCCGCTGCCCGGTTACCGGCAATACCGGCATCGACTGCCGGACGCAGTTCCCCGTCCTCTTCGGCGGCAACGCGAGCTTGAAGCCCGAGGAATCCGAGCAGTTCACGGCGGGCGTCGTGCTCGAGCCGATCCCCGGCGCGTCGTTGTCGGTCGACTATTTCAAGATCAACCTGAAGAACGCGATCACCAACGGCCTCGCGCCGGCCGTCATCCTGGGCGACCTCGGCAAGTACGGCGGCTTGATCACGCGCGGACCGGTCGACCCGGCGTTCCCGAACCTTCCGGGGCCGATCACCCAGATTCTGCAGACCTACCTCAACCTCGGCGGCGAGCACATCCAGGGCCTGGACATCGATGCGCGCTACCGGATGCCGGAATACAACTGGGGACGCGTGACCTTCGAGATCAACGGCACGTACTACCTGCGCTACGATACGCAGAACACCGACGGTACCTGGAGCGGCAACATCGCGAACGAGTTCGGGTCGGCGGTCACCGGCGTGATCCCGCGCTGGAAGCACTATGCAACCCTGACCTGGGAGCGAGGCCCGTGGTCGGCGACGGTCGCGCAGACGTTCCAGGGCTCGTACACCGACCAGAACGGGGTCTTCGTCACCGGCGACCCGCGCACGGTCGGCTCCATGTCCCTCTGGGATCTCAGCGGAACCTACACCGGAATCAAGAACACCAAGCTGACGCTGGGGGTGAAGAACCTGTTCGATACCAACCCGCCGGCATCGAACCAGGCCTCGACGTTCATCGGCGGGTTCGACCCGTCGTACTACGACCCGCGGGCCCGGTTCGTCTACGGCAGCGTCAACTACAAGTTCAAGTAAGCATCGCCAGTCTCGCTGTCATCGCGGGGAGCTTCGGCTCCCCGTTTTTTTTGGCTTCTCCCGTTCGACGCGTCCGCTCCGGTCTTTCCGCCTCGATGTTTCCCGCCCGGCCGTCTCGAGCTACGCTGCGCACGTGATCCAGCTCTCTTTTCCATGATTCAGGCCCCCATCGCCCAGGCCTTCGCGCGCGGCCTCGCGCATCATCGTGCCGGCCGACTCGCCGAGGCCGAATCGGTCTACCGTCGGATCCTCGAGGCGGCGCCCGGCCATCCCGACGCCCTGCACCTGCTGGGGGTGATCGCGCACCATGCCGGGCGCGACGATGCGGCGCTCGAGCTCGTCGACGGTGCGCTCCAGGTCAATCCCGCCCACCCGGGCTACCGCCAGCAGCGCGGCAGGGTGCTGACTGCGCTGGGGCGCCTCGACGAAGCGGTCGCGAGCTTCCGCGCCGCCCTGGCATCGAGCCCGGACTACGTCGAGGCGCATGCAGGCCTTGGCAACGTCCTCAAGCTCCAGGGCAGGCTCGCCGAGTCGATCGACTGCTATCGCCGGGCGCTCGCGCTGCGCCCCGATTTCGCCGAGGCCCATGCCAATCTCGGCAACGCGCTGTATGTCCTCGGGCACGCGGATGCGGCGCTGGCCTCGTACGCTCGTGCGCTGCAGTGGGTGGATACGCCCGACATCCGGAGTGCGTTCGCCCAATGCCTGCGGGGCGCGATCTTCGACGGCGCCGAGGCCTCGCGGGCGAACGCGCCCGACATCCGCATCCTCGTGCTGCGCGCGCTGGACGAGCCCTGGGCGCGCCCGTCCGATCTTGCCGCGGCCTGCATCCGGCTGATCCGGTGCGACCCCGTAATCGGCGAATGCGTGGCCCGCGCGTCGCGCGCATGGCCCGAGCGCCTCCTGGGAGCGGAACTGTTCGGGTCAGGCGGCTTCGCCGCGGTGGCCGGTGATGCGCTGCTGCGCACGCTGCTCGAAAGCGCCCAGGCCTGCGACCTCGCGATGGAGCGCTTCCTGACGATGGCGAGGCACGCGATGCTCGATGCGGCGGGAGCCGGCGGCGACGCAGAGAACGAGGGCGGCGAGCAGCCCCGCGGCGTGCGCGTGGATGGCGGCGACCCAGGGGCGCAGCGGATGGGCGCGAGCACGG
>JAGXBK010000120.1 GCA_018971195.1 Betaproteobacteria bacterium | reverse complement strand
GTCGTCGCCGCCCGCCTGCGGCAGCGCTAGCGCGCGCGCCGGCGGCGGGGCGCCGCGGCGCGTGGAACCCCCGCCGGCGCCTCGGCTGCCCCGCCCCGCCGCCGGGCACCCGCTGCCGACGCGGGGGACGCGATCGACGCCGTGGACGCAACGGGAT
Source organism: Betaproteobacteria bacterium (assembly GCA_018971195.1). GTDB lineage: Bacteria > Pseudomonadota > Gammaproteobacteria > Burkholderiales > Casimicrobiaceae > VBCG01. The sequence continues at coordinate 7,931 of JAGXBK010000120.1, read as the reverse complement.
GCGGGCGCCGTTGCTTCGCCGTCGGCCGTCCCCCGGGCGGGTGCTGGGGCTTGGGAGGCTGCGCCGGCCGCCTCGCGCGCGGTGCACGCGGTGCATCGACCGCCTTCGGCACTTCCCTTCTGCGCCACAGGACCAGCAGCTTGCCCAGATGCTGCACCGAGGCGCAGGACAGCTCGTCGCAGATGCGACCCAGCAGCGCTTCGCGCTCCGCGCGATCATCGCTGAACACGCGAAGCTTGATCAGTTCATGCGCGGTGAGCGCCACGTCGATTTCGTGCAGGACGGGTGGGGTCAGGCCATGCTGTCCGATCGCGACGACCGGGTGCAGGTGATGTGCGCGGGCACGCAGCTCGCGGCGCAGCGCGGGGCTCAGGGTTTCCATCGCCCGATTCTAACGTCCTTGGCAAGGCGCCCGACGCCGGCGCGATGCTAGGATGGCCGCTCCCGCAACCTCCACGCGCTGAACCAGCGATGAGTGGCCCCCTCAATTCCGCCCGCAAGAAGCACCGGTTCGGCAAGGCGTGGATGCACGAACACGTCACCGATCCCTATGTGCGCGAGGCGCAGCGCCGTGGCTATCGCTCGCGCGCCGCATTCAAGCTGCAGGAGCTTGCCGAGCGCGACCGGCTGCTGCGGCCGGGCCTGACGGTCGTCGACCTCGGTGCGGCGCCGGGAAGTTGGCTGCAGGTCCTGCGCGAGCGCCTGGGACCCGGCGGTCGAATCATCGCCATCGACCTGCTGCCGATGGCCCCGGTCGCCGGCGTCCTGTTCGTGCAGGGCGATTTCGCGTCGGACGAGGGCATCGCCGCCGTCGAACAAAAACTTGCGGGAGCGCCGGTAGACCTTGTGCTCTCGGACCTGTCCCCCAACCTTTCCGGAATCGAACCGGCGGACCAGGCAAGGAGCGTGCATCTCGCGGAGCTTGCGTTGGAATTCGCCCGCACCCACCTCCAGCCGGGGGGCGATCTGGTGATCAAGGTGTTCCAGGGGGCGGGACTTGCGGAGTTTCAGCGTCTGGTCGCGCGGCATTTCACCAAGGTCTACCTGCGCAAGCCGAAGGCCTCGCGCGATCGCAGTCGCGAGCATTACCTGGTCGCCAAGGGGTTGCGGGAAGCGGGATGACTGTCGCTTCCGGGAGACAGGCTCGCGATCAGGACGGATCCGTCGCGAATTGGCACGATTACTGCGGCCGCGGTCGCGACGGGGTCTCGAATCAACGCTAGAATGGGCGCAGGTATGGCTGCGGAGACATCGGCGGCGATACCGCGGGGCAGTTGGCGCCGCACCGATGTGCGGCAGGTGCCGGTCACGGGGCCGGCCGGAAGGAGTTTGGTTTGAACAACCTCTTGAAGAATATCGGCGTCTGGCTGGTGATCGGGCTGGTCGTCCTGACGGTGGTCAAGCAGTTCGATTCGCGGCAGGCCGCGAAGGACACCGTCGCGTACTCCGATTTCATGCAATCGGCGCGGGATGGGCGCGTCGAGTCGGCGAGCGTCGACGGCCGGACGATCAAGTGGGTGTCGACGGACAAGAAGAACTACGTCACCTACAGCCCCGGCGACATCTGGATGGTCGGCGACCTGGTCAAGGAAGGCGTCAAGGTCGAGGCCAAGCCCGAGGAGGAACAGAGCTTCCTCGCGCAGATCTTCATTTCGTGGTTCCCGATGCTGCTCCTGATCGCCGTATGGATCTTCTTCATGCGCCAGATGCAGGGCGGGGGCAGGGGTGGCGCGTTCAGCTTCGGCAAGAGCAAGGCGCGCATGCTCGACGAGGCGAACAACACGGTCACGTTCGCCGACGTCGCGGGTTGCGACGAGGCGAAGGAGGAAGTCGCCGAGCTCGTCGAGTTCCTGCGCGATCCTTCCAAATTCCAGAAGCTCGGTGGCCGCATTCCGCGCGGCGTGCTGATGGTCGGCTCGCCCGGCACCGGCAAGACGCTGCTCGCCAAGGCGATCGCCGGCGAGGCGAAAGTGCCGTTCTTCTCGATCTCGGGCTCCGATTTCGTCGAGATGTTCGTCGGCGTCGGTGCCGCGCGTGTGCGCGACATGTTCGAGCAGGCGAAGAAGAGCGCGCCGTGCATCGTGTTCATCGATGAGATCGACGCGGTCGGCCGGCAGCGCGGCGCAGGCCTCGGCGGGGGCAACGACGAGCGCGAGCAGACGCTGAACCAGCTGCTGGTCGAGATGGACGGTTTCGAGGGCAGCGCGGGCGTCATCGTGATCGCCGCGACGAACCGTCCGGACGTGCTCGATCCGGCGCTGCTGCGCCCCGGCCGCTTCGACCGCCAGGTCGTCGTGCCGCTGCCCGACATCCGTGGCCGCGAGCAGATCCTGCTCGTCCACATGCGCAAGGTGCCGCTCGGGCCCGACGTCAAGGCCGACATCATTGCGCGCGGCACGCCGGGATTCTCCGGCGCCGATCTCGCGAACCTCGTCAACGAGGCGGCGTTGTTCGCGGCCCGCGGCAACAAGCGGCTGGTGGACATGCTCGATTTCGAGCGAGCCAAGGACAAGATCATCATGGGCACCGAGCGCCGCTCGATCGTGATGCCCGAGGAGGAGCGCCGCAACACGGCGTACCACGAGTCGGGGCATGCCGTCGTCGCGATGCTGCTGCCCAAGACCGATCCGGTGCACAAGGTCACGATCATCCCGCGCGGCCGTGCGCTGGGTGTGACGATGCAGCTGCCCGAGAGCGACCGCTACAGCATGGACAAGGAGCGGATGCTGAACACCATCGCAGTGCTGTTCGGCGGCCGCATCGCCGAGGAGGTGTTCATGAACCAGATGACCACCGGCGCCTCCAACGACTTCGAGCGCGCTACGCACATTGCCCGCGACATGGTGATGCGCTACGGCATGAGCGACCTGATGGGCCCCATGGTCTACGGCGACAACGAGGGCGAGATCTTCCTCGGCCGCTCGATCACGCGCACCGTCAACATGTCCGAGGAGACGATGCGCAAGGTCGATGCCGAGGTCCGCGGCATCATCGACCAGCAGTACGCGCTGGCGCGCAAGCTGATCGAGGAGAATCGCGACAAGGTCGAGGCAATGGCGAAGGCGCTGCTCGAGCTCGAGACGGTCGATTCCGACCAGATCGGCGACATCATGTCCGGCCAGCCTCCGCGACCGCCGAAGGTGTCGTCGGCGGCTGCGATGGGGGCGCCGCCCGGCCCGTCGACGCCCCCGGGCGAAGCGGCACCGTCGGCGAATCCGGCATAGGGTTTCGGCGGGCGTCAGGAGGAGGTGTACGGCGACGTGCACCTCCTTTTTGTTTCGCCGGCCCCCGACGCGCCATGCGAGCACTCCGATGAGCATCCTCCATTGCGGCCGCCACGAGATCGACCTGTCGTCGCCCTGCGTCATGGGGATCGTCAACGTCACCGCCGATTCGTTTTCCGCCGACGGACGCCTCGACCGGGAAGCGGCGCTCGCCCACGCACGCCGCCTGCTCGAGGACGGCGCGGGCATCATCGACATCGGCGGCGAGTCGACGCGTCCGGGTGCTGCACCGGTGCCGGAGGAGGTCGAGCGGGAGCGTGTGATCCCGATCGTGGAAGCGCTGGCGGCACAGGGCGCCGTCGTTTCGGTCGACACGATGAAGCCTGCGGTGATGCGGGCGGCGGTCGCCGCGGGGGCGTCGATGATCAACGACGTCAAGGCATTCACCGCGCCGGGCGCGATCGAGGCCATCGCCGGCAGCGATGCGGCGCTGTGCCTGATGCACATGCAGGGCGAGCCGCGGACGATGCAGCAGGCTCCGCACTACACCGACGTCGTCACCGAGGTCCGGGCGTTCCTCGCCGGGCGGGCGCGGGCCTGCGCCGACGCCGGCATCGCGTCCGATCGTATCGTCGTCGACCCGGGCTTTGGCTTCGGCAAGTCGGTCGCGCATAATCTCGATCTGCTGCGCCGCCTCGATGCGATCGTCGGTCTCGGGTTTCCGGTGCTGGCGGGCTTGTCGCGGAAGTCGACGCTCGGAGCGCTCACCGGGCGCGATGTCGGCGGGCGGGCGTCGGCGAGCGTGGCCGCGGCGCTCGCAGCCGCGCTGCGTGGCGCTCGCATCCTGCGCGTGCACGACGTGCGTGAAACCGTCGATGCGCTCGCGGTCTGGCGGGCGATCGAACCCTGGACAGGACTCCAATTGCGCAAAGGCCTCGAATGAGCGACAGGACCGGAAAGCAACGCCGTCATTTCGGCACCGACGGAGTGCGCGGGCACGTCGGCGAGGAGCCCATCACGCCGGAGCTGGTCCTGAAGCTCGGCTGGGCCGCGGGACGCACGCTTGCTTCCGGCAACGCAGCGCGCGGTGAGCGGCCGGCAGTGCTGATCGGCAAGGACACGCGCATTTCGGGCTACCTGCTGGAGGCGGCTCTCGAGGCCGGACTCGCGGCGGCAGGGGTCGACGTCTACCTCTGCGGTCCGCTGCCGACGCCGGCGATCGCGTACCTGACGCGCGCGCTGCGGCTGTCCGCGGGCATCGTGATCAGCGCGTCGCACAACCCGTTCGAAGACAACGGCATCAAGTTCTTCTCCCAATCCGGGACCAAGCTTCCCGACGACGTCGAGCTCGCGATCGAGTCGGCGATGGATGCGCCGCTCGTCTGCGCGCCTCCGGCGGACCTCGGCAAGGCGTTCCGTGTCGGCGACGCGGCCGGGCGCTACATCGAGTTCTGCAAGAGCACCTTTCCGAACGAGCTCGACCTGCGCGGACGCAAGATCGTCGTCGATTGCGCCCACGGCGCCGCCTACCACGTGGCACCGCCGGTGTTCCACGAGCTCGGCGCGGACGTCATCGCGGTCGGCGACGCGCCGAACGGCACGAACATCAACGACGGCGTCGGGGCGACGCATTCCGAGCACCTCGTGGCGCAGGTGCGTGCGCATGGTGCGGATCTCGGCATCGCGCTCGACGGCGACGGCGACCGGCTGCTGATGGCCGACGGTGAAGGGCGGCTCTACGACGGCGACCAGCTGCTGTACGTGATCGCCCGCGACTACCAGCGCCGCGGCGCCCTGGCGGGCGGCGTGGTCGGCACGCTGATGAGCAACCTCGGCTTCGAGCAGGCGCTCGCGAAGTCGCAGATATCGCTGGTGCGCGCGAGGGTCGGCGACCGCTACGTGCTCGAGCAGCTTTTGGAGCGCGGCTGGCAGCTCGGCGGCGAGAATTCGGGCCACCTGATCTGCCGCGACAAGCATACGACGGGCGACGGGATCGTCGCAGCGCTCGCCGTCCTGCGCGCCTTGATCGAGCAGAAAACGACGCTCGCCGAAGCTGCCAAGGGGGTCGCGCTGTTTCCCCAGCGGCTGATCAACGTGCCGGTGCGTCGTGGCTGGGATTGGCGGGGCAGCGCGGCGGTGAAGCGTGCCGAGCGCGCCGCGGTCGCCGATCTCGGCGATGCGGGGCGCGTGCTGCTGCGGCCGTCCGGTACCGAGCCGGTGCTGCGCGTCATGGTCGAGGCGCGCGAGCGCCGCATGGCCGACGGACACGCCGAGGCCCTCGCGCACGCGATCGCCAAGGCCGCCGGGCAGGCGCTCTAGGGTCCGCCGATGGTCGCGGTCACGCACGCCGCGCCGCCAGCGGCCGTGCCGCAGGCGGTCGCCGCATGGCTTTCATCGCTGTCGCCGGTCTACACCGTTGCCGACCGGGATCGTATCGCAGCCGCCTATGACATGGCCCGCACGCGCCTCGGCGATGCGCGCGGCCACGATGGCGAGCTCTTGATCGAAACCGCGCTCGGAACCGCAACCATTCTCGCCGCCCAGCGGCTCGATCCCGATTCGCTGGTCTCGGCACTGCTGCTCGGCCTGCCGGGCGTCGCCGGTTTCGATGCCGCCGCGGTCGAGGCCGCGTTCGGCAAGGACGTCGCGACGCTGGTCGTCGACGTCGCGAGGATGGACTCGGTGCACGCCGTTGCCGCAGGCGCCGACGCGCAGGAACGCGCGCTGCAGGCCGAGAACCTGCGCAAGATGCTGCTGGCGATGGTCGAGGACATCCGCGTGGTCCTGATCAGGCTTGCGGAGCGCACGCAGACGATGCGCTGGTTGATGACCGGCGATGCCGAGCGTCGTCGCGCCGTCGCGCGCGAGGTGATCGATGTCTATGCGCCGCTCGCCAATCGCCTCGGCGTCTGGCAGCTCAAGTGGGAGCTCGAGGATCTTTCGCTGCGCGCGCTCGAGCCCGACGAGTACCGGCGCATCGCCCGGCTACTCGACGAGCGGCGGCAGGATCGCGAGCGCTACATCGAGAACGTCATTGCGCTGCTGAAGCGCGAGCTGGCATCGGTCGGCATCGCGGCGGAGGTCAGCGGCAGGCCCAAGCACATCTACAGCATCTTCAAGAAGATGCGGCGCAAGGGCGCCGGGATCGACGCGCTCTACGACATCCGCGCCGTGCGCGTCCTGGTCGGATCGGTCCGCGATTGCTACGCGGCGCTCGGCGTCGTCCACCAGCTGTGGACGCCGCTGCCGGGCGAGTTCGACGACTACATCGCGAAGCCCAAGGCCAACAACTACCGGTCGTTGCATACCGCCGTCACCGGGCCCGAGGGCAAGGCACTCGAGGTCCAGATCCGGACTCACGACATGCATCGTCACTCGGAGTACGGCGTCGCTGCGCACTGGCGCTACAAGGAATCCGGGGGATCGTCGGCGCGGCGCGACGCCGGCTTCGACGACAAGATTTCATGGCTGCGCCAGATCCTCGACTGGAAGGATGCGGTCGCCGACACCGGCGACTGGCTGGCGGCCTTCAAGAGCAGCCTGTTCACCGAGTCGATCTACGTCCTGACGCCGCAGGGCAAAGTCATCGACCTGCCGCGCGACTCGACGCCGATCGATTTTGCCTATGCGGTGCACACCGGGCTTGGCCACCGTTGCCGCGGCGCGCGGGTCGACGGGCAGATGGTTCCGCTCGACTACAAGCTGCGCAACGGCCAGCAGGTCGAGATCATCGCGGCCAAGCAGGGCAGCGCCGCGATGGGACCGTCGCGCGACTGGCTCAATCCCGATCTCGGCTATGTCCGCAGCCACCGCGCGCGGGCCAAGCTGCGGCAATGGTTCAAGGCGCAGCAGCACGACGAGACGGTCGCGCAGGGACGCGCCATGGTCGAGCGCGAGCTCGCGCGCCTCGGACAGACGGCGCTCAAGCTCGACGCCGTGGCCGCGAGGGCCGGGTTCTCGAAAGCCGACGACTTCTTCGCCGCATTCGCGCGCGATGACATCGGCAGCAAGGACGTGCAGACCGCGATCCTGGCGGTGGGGCAGCCTGCCGCGGCTGTGCCGGCGGCAGATGCCCCGCCCGACGTCGTCACGCGGAGGAGCCGCGCGACCGGCGCGGGGCAGGGGATCCTTGTCGTCGGCGTCGACCGCCTGATGACCACCCTCGCGCGCTGCTGCAAGCCGGCACCCCCCGACCCTATCGTCGGCTTCGTGACCCGCGGCAAGGGCATCACGATCCATCGCACCGGCTGCCTGAACGTCGCGCGGATACGCGCGCGCGAGCCCGAGCGCCTGATCGACGCCGACTGGGGCGCACCGCGTGAGGAGGTCTTCCCGGTTGACATCCTGGTCGAGGCGAGCGACCGGCAGGGCCTGTTGCGCGACCTGTCCGAGCTCCTGACGCGCGAGAAGATCAACGTCATCGCTGTCAACACCATGACCCGGCACCACCAGGCGCGAATGGCGTTCACGCTCGAGGTCGAAAGCGTCGCCCAGCTGCAGCGCGCATTGCGGTTCGCGAAGGACATTCCGGGCGTGTTCTCGGCGCAGCGGCGCTAGCCCGGGAAACCGGGGTCCGAGCTGCGAAAAAAATGGGGTCAGAGCTGAATAAAAATCGGGGTCAGAGCGGCGAGAAAAATGGGGTCGGAGCGGCGAGAAAATTGGGGTCAGAGCTGTAATGAGGAGAAGGCGCCGATATTTTCGGTGCTT
>JAGXBK010000119.1 GCA_018971195.1 Betaproteobacteria bacterium | reverse complement strand
TCGACATGCGCACCGGGGAGCTCGTGTTCGTGCGCGCGCGCGCGGTGGTGCTCGCCACCGGCGGCGGCCCGACGATGTATCGCTATCACACGCCGTCGGGCGACAAATCCTGCGACGGCCTCGCGATGGCGCTGCGCGTCGGCCTCACGCTGCGCGACATGGAGATGGTGCAGTTCCATCCGACCGGACTGCTGGCCGGTGCGCATACGCGGATGACCGGCACGGTGCTCGAGGAGGGCCTGCGCGGATCGGGGGGCCACCTGCTGAACGGCGAGGGCGAGCGGTTCATGCTGCGCTTCGATCCGCGGGGCGAGCGCGCGACGCGCGACATCGTCTCGCGCGGCATCTACGCCGAGATGCGCAGCGGCCGCACGACGCCCAACGGCGGCGTGTGGATCGCCATGAGCCATCTCGGCGCCGACAACGTGCGCCGGCAGTTCAAGGGCATGGTCGAGCGCTGCGCGGACTGCGGCTTCGATCTCGCCGGCGGGCGCGTCGAGGTCGTGCCTACCGCGCATTACATGATGGGCGGCATCGAGTTCGACCTGCAGTGCAGGACGGCGATGCCGGGCCTGTACACGGCGGGCGAGGACACCGGGGGCGTCCACGGGGCCAACCGCCTCGGCGGCAACGGCGTCGCGAACTCGACGGTGTTCGGCGGCATTGCCGGCGACGAGGTCGGCGCCTACGTGACGCAATGCGGCGACGCGCCGCCTCCCGACCCCGCAATCCTCGCCGCCGAGGTCGCGCGCTGCGAAGCCCCGCTCGGCAAGCCCGGCGGCGACGTCCACGCGCTGCGCGAGCGCTTGCAGGCCCTGATGTGGGACGACGTCGGCATCGTGCGCACGCGATCGACGCTCGAGCGCGCGGTCGGCGAGCTCGACGCCCTGCACGCACAGCTCGGCGCGACCGGCGTCGCGGGAGGCGAGCGCGCGTTCAACCTGACCTGGCATGACTGGCTGAACCTCGACAGCCTGCTGCTCGCGAGCCGGACGATCGCGCGCGCGGCGCTGGCGCGCGAGGATTCGCGCGGCGCGCATTTCCGCGAGGATTTCCCCGAGGCGGGCGAGCTCGAGCGCTCGGCCTACACGCGCATCGCGCTCTGCGACGGCGACCTGCGTGTCGATTTCGCGCCGGTGGCGTTCACCCGCGTCCGGCCCGGCCAGAGCCTGCTCGATTCGAGATCGGAACCGTAATGCCCCGCCACTGGCTGATGAAATCCGAGCCTGACGAGTTATCGATCGACGATCTCGCCAGGGCCCCGAAGCGGACGACACCGTGGTTCGGAGTGCGCAACTACCAGGCGCGCAATTTCATGCGCGACGACATGCGCGTCGGCGATCTCGCATTCTTCTACCATTCGAGCTGCCCGGAGCCCGGGATCGCGGGAATCGTCGAGGTCTCGCGGCTCGCGTATCCCGATGCGACGCAGTTCGATCCGAAAAGCGCCTATTTCGATGCGAAGGCGACGCGCAATGCGCCGCGGTGGTTCAACGTGGACGTGAAGCTCGTGCGCAAGACGCGCCTGGTCACCTTGCCCGAGCTGCGCGCGGCACGCGGGCTCGAGGAGATGGTCATCCTGCGGCGCGGCAACCGGCTGTCGATCACGCCCGTCACCGCAGCCGAATGGAAGATCGTCGAGAAGATGGCGACCTGAAAAACCGGGTCTGACCCCGTTTTTCACATTTGCCGATCGCGAACGCCATGGACTGGACGATGCTCCCCATGCTGCTCGCGCTGGGTGCGGCCGTCGGCTTCATGGCCGGCCTGCTCGGGATCGGCGGCGGCATGTCGATCGTTCCGCTGCTGACGATTCTGTTCACGGCGAGGGACTTTCCGCGCGAGCATGTCGTTCACATGGCGGTCGCCACCGCCACCGCGTCAATGATGTTCACCGCACTGTCGTCGGCGCGTGCGCATGCGCAGAAGCGCGCGGTGCTGTGGGTGGTCGTTGCGGCGATGGCGCCTGGCATCGTGCTGGGCTCGCTCGTCGGCCCGCAGGTCGCGAGCGCGCTGCCCGGGCGGGTGCTTGCCGCAGTGTTCGGCGTGTTCACCTGGTCATCGGCGACGCGGACGCTGGTCGCACGTCCGCCCAGGCCCGGCCGCGAGCTTCCCGGCAGGCTCGCGTTGTTCGGCGTGGGCGCCGGCGTGGGCGTCGTGTCGAGCCTGCTCGGCGCGGGCGGCGGGTTCATCACGATTCCCTACCTGGGGCACCACAACGTCAAGATCCACAACGCGGTGGCGACGTCGGCGGCACTGGGGCTGCCGATCGCCGTTGCCGGCACGATCGGATTCGTCATTGCCGGCCTGCGGCAATCCGGCCTTCCTGTCTGGTCGGTCGGCTACGTGTACCTGCCGGCGATGATCATGATCGTCGTTGCGAGCATGGCGGTCGCGCCCATCGGCGTCGCGATGGCGCACCGCTGGCCTGCGCCGAAGCTGCGCCGGGCGTTCGCGGCGCTGCTCTACGTGCTCGGCGCATACATGTTCATCAAGGCCGCGCGCGGCTGAGCGCGCGCGGCGGCGAGTATTACGGCTCTGACCCCATTTTTTCTGCAGCGACGGTCTCCGTCCGTGCATAGCCGCGCATTGCGGCCGGCGTGCCACCCGCGGACACGCGCACCGCGCAGTACTTGAATTCGGGAATCTTGCCGAACGGGTCGAGCACCGCGTTCGTGAGCAGGTTCGCCGCCGCTTCGTAGTAGCAGAACGGGATGAACACGCTGCCGCGCGGCGTGCCGTCGTCGGCGCGCGCATAGAGCGACACGCTGCCGCGGCGCGACGCGACGGTGATCGTGCCGCCCGCCGCGACCCCGAGTTCGGCCAGGTCCTGCGAATTGACCGACGCGACCGGGAACGGCTCGATTGCATCCAGCGCCTCGCTGCGCCGCGTCATGCTGCCGGTATGCCAGTGCTCGAGCTGGCGTCCGGTGATCAGCACGAACGGCCACGCGGCGTCGGGCTTTTCGGCGGCCGAAATGATCTGCGCGGGGACGAGCTGGGCCCTGCCGCTCTCGGTCGGGAAGCGGTCGATGAACACGACCGGCTCGCCCGGGTCGCCCTCGTGCTCGCAGGGGTAGGTGACGCAGTGCTCGCGCTCGAGGCGCTCCCAGGTGATGCCGGCGATCGACGGCATCGCCTTGCGCATCTCGTCGAACACGTCGCGAGGGTGGCGATATGGCCAGTCGAGACCGAGCTGTTTCGCCATGTCGACGATGATCGCGAGGTCCTGGCGCGCCTCGCCCGGCGGCTGCAGCGCCTGGCGCGCGAGCTGGACCGATCGGTCGGTGTTCGTGAACGTACCGGTCTTCTCGGGGAACGCCGAGGCCGGCAGCACGACATCGGCGAGGTACGCGGTCTCGGTCAGGAAGATGTCCTGTACGACGAGCATCTCGAGCTTGGCGAGCGCCGCGCGGGCGTGATCGACGTCGGGGTCGGACATCGCCGGGTTCTCGCCCATGATGTACATGCCGCGGATCCTGCCGGCGTGGACGGCGTCCATGATCTCGACGACGGTCAGGCCGGGGTTGGGATCGAGCGTCGCGCCCCACAGCTTCTCGAACATCGAGCGCACGTCGCTGCTGCCGACCCGCTGGTAATCCGGATACATCATCGGGATCAGCCCGACGTCGGAAGCGCCCTGCACGTTGTTCTGGCCGCGCAGCGGATGCAGCCCGGTGCCCGGGCGTCCGATCTGCCCGGTCATCATCGACAAGGCGATCAGGCAGCGCGCGTTGTCGGTGCCGTGGATGTGCTGCGAAATGCCCATGCCCCACAGGATCATCGAAGCGCGCGATTTCGCGAACAGCCGCGCGACTTCGCGCAGCGTGGAGGCGTCGATGCCGCAGATCGGGGCCATGGCCTCGGGGCTGAACTTCGCCACGTTGTCGCGCAATTCGGCGTAGCCGCTGGTGCGGTCGTTGACGAAGCTCTCGGCGACCAGACCCTCCTCGACGATCGCGTGCATCATCGCATTCAGCATCGCGACGTCGGTGTCGGGCTTGAACTGCAGGTAATGCGCGGCGTGTCGCGCGAGCTCGGAGCGGCGCGGGTCGGCGAGGATCAGCTTGGTGCCGTTCTTCACCGCGTTCTTGATCCACGTCGCGGCGACCGGATGGTTGGAGACGGGATTGGCGCCGATCAGCAGCACGACCTCGGCTTGCATCACGTCCATCACCGGATTCGACACTGCGCCCGAACCGATGCCCTCGAGCAGCGCGGCGACGGACGACGCGTGGCACAGCCGCGTGCAGTGATCGACGTTGTTCGTGCCGAAGCCCGTGCGCACGAGCTTCTGGAAGAGATACGCCTCCTCGTTGCTGCCCTTGGCGGAGCCGAATCCCGCGAGCGCCCCGGGTCCGCGGGTGTCCCGCAGGGTCCGCAGCGTCCCGCCGGCCAGGGCGAGCGCCTCCTCCCAGGTCGCTTCCCTGAACACCGACAGCGGATTGTCGGGGTCGACGGTGAAGTCCGCCGACTTGGGAACGCCCGGCTTGCGGATCAGCGGCCGGGTGAGCCGCTGCGGATGGGAGACGTAATCGAATCCGAAGCGCCCCTTGACGCACAGCCGCTCATGGTTGGCGGGGCCGTCGCGCCCTTCGACCCGGACGATCCGGTTGTCGCCGACGTGATAGGTGATCTGGCAGCCGACACCGCAGTACGGGCACAGCGAGGCGACCTCGCGGTCGACCGGCTGCAGGTACGCCTCCTGCGCCGGCGCGAGCGCGCCGGTCGGACAGGCCTGCACGCATTCGCCGCAGGCCACGCAGGTCGAGGCGCCCATCGGGTCGTCGAGGTCGAACACGATCTTCGAATGCGCGCCGCGGAACGCGTAGCCGATGACGTCGTTGACCTGCTCCTCGCGGCACGCCCGCACGCAGCGCGTGCACTGGATGCAGGCATCGAGGTTCACCCACATCGCCGCGTGCGAGAGGTCGGCGGCCGGCTGCGCACGCGGCGCGAAGCGCGGCTTGCCGATCCCGAGTGCCTTCTTCCAGTGATCGAGCTCCGAATCCTTCCGGTAGGCCTTCTCCGGCACGTCGGAGGCGAGCATCTCGACGACCAGCTTCTGCGCGTGCAGCGCCCGCGCGCTGTCGCTCGCCACCTCCATGCCGGGGGTCGGCGCGCGGCAGCACGATGGTGCGAGCACGCGCTCGCCCTTGATCTCGACCATGCACGAGCGGCAGTTGCCGTCGGGGCGATAGCCGGCCTTGTAACAGAGCCTCGGGATCGCGACCCCGGCGCGATCGGCGGCCTCGAGGATCGTCTCGCCGGGCCGCGCCTCGATCGTGGCGCCGTTCAGCAGAAACGGAACGGCTTGGTGCTCGGCGACGGCTTCGTGGGCTGCGTTCATGCGTTCGACTCCAGCTCCTGCGGAAAGTACTTGAACACGCAGGCGAGGGGATTGGGGGCGGCCTGCCCGAGGCCGCAGATCGAGGCGTCGGCCATGGCCTGCGCAAGATCGTCGAGCAGCGGCTGGTCCCAGGTCGGACGCTCCATCAGCGCGACCGCTTTCACGGTGCCGACGCGGCATGGCGTGCATTGTCCGCAGGATTCGTCGGCGAAGAACCGCATCAGGTTGAGCGCCGCGTCGCGCGCCCGGTCGTGCTGCGACAGGATGATCACCGCCGCCGAGCCGATGAAGCAGCCGTGCGGCTGCAAGGTGTCGAAATCGAGCGGGATGTCGCCCATCGCCGCGGGGAGGATTCCGCCCGAGGCTCCGCCCGGGAGATAGCCGTAGAACGTGTGCCCGGGAAGCATGCCGCCGCAGTATTCGTCGATCAGCTCGCGCACGGTGATGCCCGCGGGCGCCAGATGCACGCCGGGCTTCGCGACGCGGCCGGATACCGAGAACGAGCGAAGGCCCTTGCGGCCGTGCCGGCCCTGGCCGGCGAACCATTCGGCACCGCGCTCGAGGATGTCGCGGATCCAGTACAGCGTCTCCATGTTGTGCTCGAGCGTCGGGCGCCCGAACAGCCCGACCTGCGCGACGTAGGGCGGACGCAGCCGCGGCATGCCGCGCTTGCCCTCGATCGATTCGATCATCGCCGATTCCTCGCCGCAGATGTAGGCGCCGGCGCCGCGGCGCAGCTCGATGCGTGGCAACGGGCAGGGAGGATCGGCTTTCAGGGCGGCGAGCTCGCGTTCCAGCAACTCGCGGCAGGCCGCGTATTCGTCCCGCAGGTAGACATAGATCGCATCGATGCCGACGGCCCACGCGGCGATCAGCATCCCCTCGAGGAAGCGGTGCGGGTCGCGCTCGAGGTAGTGCCGGTCCTTGAACGTCCCCGGCTCGCCCTCGTCGATGTTGACGGCCATCAGCCGCGGGGCGGGCTCGGCGCGCACGATGCGCCACTTGCGTCCCGCCGGGAATCCCGCGCCGCCCAGGCCGCGCAGCGCGGAGCTCTCGAGCGCCTCGATCACGGCGTCGACGCTGCGCTCCCCGCCGACGCAGGCCGCGAGCGTGCGATAGCCCCCGGCCGCTCGGTAACGGGCGAGATCGACGCAGTCGGGGCGCTCGGGGTCCGTGTTCCCGGCAGCGACGGCGGCGAGCACCTTGCCGACCGTCGCTTGGTCGACGCTCCGGCGCCCGACGACGGCGGCTGGCGCGTGCTCGCAGCGCCCGATGCAGGGCGCCTTGAGGATACGCACGCCCGCGCCGGCGCCCGCGAGCAGCGCGTCGTGCAGCGCGTCGGCCCCGGCCATCTGGCACGACAGCGTCTCGCACACCCGGACCGTGACCGGCGGAGGCGGTGTTTCGCCGTCGGCGAGGACGTCGAAATGATGATAGAACGTCGCGACCTCGTAGACCTCGGTGGTTGCGAGCTTCATCTCCTGCGCGAGCGCGACCAGGTGCGCGGGCGCAAGGCAGCCCCGCGCATCCTGGATCCGGTGCAGGTGCTCGATCAGCAGCGAGCGCTCGCGCGGCGCGTCGCCCAGCAGGGCGCGCACGTCGGCAAGCGCCTGCGGGTCGACGCTGCGGCCCTTGGGCCGGCCCTTTACACCACGCCGGCCGGAGATGCGCGACGTATCGACGATCGAGCGTTCATTCATGACGACAGGCTGTCCTTCCGGGAATGCGGTGAATGGCGGGAGCTCGCCCCAGCGGCGCGGATTCCCTGCGGTCCGGCGTCACTGCAGGAAATCGCAGTACTTTTCGACGTGCGACGCGAGGTCGAGCGAATGCTGGCGCACCAGGCGCTCGGCGAGCTCGGTGTCGCGGTGCTCCAGCGCCTCGATGATGCGCATATGGTCGGCGATCGAGCGCGACGCGCGATCGATCTGGGAAATCGTCAGGCGGCGGATCGCTCGCACATGGATGAAAAGGTTCTCGATCGTCTTGCCCATCAGGTGGGAGCCGGAAAGGCCGATGATCGCCTGGTGGAATGCGATGTTCGCATCGGAGTACTCGTGGATGTGCTCGGCCGGCGTCGACGTCCGGAATTCGTCGAACATCTTGCGCAATGCCCCGATGTCCTCGTCCGAGGCATTGATGGTCGCGAGGCGCGCCGCCATGCTCTCGAGCGCCGCCCACATCTCGATCATCTCGATGATCTGCTTCTTGGTCTTGCGGACGATGAAGATGCCGCGGCGCGGCACCGTGCGGAGGAATCCCTCCTGCTCGAGCAGCGTCATCGCCTCACGGATCGGCGTGCGGCTCACGCCGAGCGAGCGCGAGAGCTGGCGCTCGTCGAGCCGCAATTCCTGCGCGTGCGCGTAGATGTCCGCGTCCATGATCGCCTGCTTGATCGCGGCGTAGGCCTGGTCGCGGAAACTGACGTTGGCGGAAAGCGGGCGAAGCGCAAGCGCGGCCGCCGCCGTCTCGGCTTCCATCGGAATCGTAGACACCGATCGTGTCCTCTTTTAGGCGGGCCTCTCGCTGCGGGCGCTCGTTTCTCGTATCGTCCAATATCTTATATACCAAAAACCACGGGTGGGGTAGCGGAGTCGTCGCGCTTGCACCGGGCGCGGGCCGATGATCCGGAACGAAGCTGCCCGCGGTCGCTCGACCGCAGCGTCCGGCCCAGGGTGACCTGCGCCAGTGATTACTGCTGTGACCTGGCGCGAGTGTAGGCACTCACACTAAGACCATGAAGGCCTTGTGGTC
>JAGXBK010000118.1 GCA_018971195.1 Betaproteobacteria bacterium | reverse complement strand
GCGGCAGGATCGCGCCGGGGACCGAGTCCGCGCGCCAGCCACTCGCGAGCGCCACGCGCATTGGCGAGCGTCTCCTCGGTCGTGAAAGTCTTCGACGTGACGAGGAACAGCGTCGTCGCGGCATCGCACCGAGCGAGCGTGCGACCGAGATGCTCGGGGTCGAGGTTGGACACGAACGCGACCTGGGGCGAACCTGTGGCCGTCTCGCCGGGCTCGGCCAGCGCATCGCAGCACAGCCGCGGACCGAGGTCCGACCCGCCGATGCCGATGTGGACGACGCGCGCCAGCGCCACCCCGGTCGCGCCGATGCGACGCCGATCACGCATCGCCGCGGCGAATGCCGCCATCCGGCGGCGGGTCGCACAAACCTCCGTCATCACGTCGACGCCGTCGACGATGACCGAGTCCGCGTCCGGCGCGCGCAGTGCCGGGTGCAGCGCCGGGCGCTGCTCGGACAGGTTCAGCTTTTCCCCGGCGAACAGCGCGGCGATCCAGTGCCCGAGGTTCGCCTGCGTGGCATGCCGCAGGAGCTGCGCCAGCGCCGGCGCATCGAGCCGCTCCTTCGCGATGTCGACGTGCCAGCCATTCCATTCGAAGGCGAGCGCGCTTGCGCGATCGGGATCGCGCGCGAACAGGTCGGCGAGGTTCGCGGACCGCAGCCGGCGCGCCGCATCGTGGAGATCGGGCGATTGAAGATCGGCATCGGCGTGCATGGGCGGGTCCGCGTCGCGAGATGCAGCGCCGGGCGGTCATCCGGCGTTCCAATGCTAGCATCAGACTCCGAGCCGTGCGCTGGCGGCAGCCTTGCGGGTCGTGCCCGCCGCATCCGATGAACGCGCCGAATCCCGTCGACAAGGACCTTCCGCTGAAGGAGGACACGCGGCTGCTGGGTCGCGTGCTGGGCGAGGTGCTGCGGGCGCAGACGGGCGCGGACGGCTATGCGCGGATCGAGGCGATCCGCCAGACCGCGATCCGCTTCCGTCGCGCGAGCGGGCCCGATGCCGATGCCGCTCGTCAGGATCTCGCCGCGCTGCTGAACCCGCTGCCGATCGCCGCTGTACTGGACGTCGTGCGGGCGTTCAGCTACTTCTCGCACCTCGCCAACATTGCCGAGGACGTGCACCAGAACCGGCGCCGGCGCGCCCATGCGCTCGCCGGATCGCCCGCGCGTCCGGGGGATCTCGCCGACGCGCTCGCCAAGCTGCGCCACGCGGGCGTCGATCTCGACGCGATCGCCGGCTGGCTGGGCGACGCGCTGATCAGCCCGGTGCTGACCGCGCATCCGACCGAGGTGCAGCGCAAGAGCATCCTCGACGTCGAGCGCGAGATCGCGCGCCTGCTGACCTGGCGCGACCGCACGACGCTGACGCCGGACGAGCTGGCCGAGCTCGCGTTCCGGCTGCACGCGCTGGTCCTCGAGCTGTGGCAGACGGCGATGCTGCGCTTGACGCGCCTGCGGGTGAAGGACGAGGTCGACAACGGCCTCGCCTACTACCGCTACACGTTCCTCGCCGAGATCCCGCGCATGTACGCGTCGCTCGAGCGGCTGCTGCGCGCCGAGTTCGGCGTCGCCGCCGTCGCCGTTCCTGCGTTCTTCCGGATGGGGTCGTGGATCGGCGGCGACCGCGACGGCAATCCGTTCGTCGTCGCCGAGACGCTGACCTACGCGATTCGCGCCCAGGCGGGGGTCGCATTCGCGCATTACCTCGACGAGGTGCATCGGCTGGGCGGCGAGCTATCGCTTTCCACGCGCCTCGTGACGCCGTCGGCCGAGTTGTCGGCGCTCGCCGGGGCCGCGCACGATACGAATCCGCATCGCCAGGACGAGCCGTACCGGCAGGCGCTGATCGGGATCTACGCGAGACTCGCCGCGACGGCGCGAGAGCTCGCCGACATCGAGCCCGCGCGGCGGTCGCAGGTCGAGGCGCCGCCGTATCCGTCGCCGCAGGAATTCCGCGCCGACCTCGACACCATCGCGGCGTCGCTCGCGATGCACGGTGCAGCCGAGCTCACCGTGCGCAGGCTCGAGCCGTTGCGGCGGGCAGTCGACGTATTCGGCTTCCATCTCGCGACCATCGACCTGCGCCAGAACAGCGACGTGCACGAGGAAACCGTGGCCGAACTGCTGGCGCGCGCCGGTGTGGTCGCCGACTACGCCGCGCTGCCCGAGGCGGCGCGCGTGACGCTGCTGGCCCGCGAGCTCGCGAGCCCGCGCCTGCTGCATTCGCCGCACCTCGACTATTCGGAGCGCAGCGCGTCGGAGCTCTCGATCCTGCGCGTGGCCGCCGGCATTCTCGCGCAATACGGTCGCGACGCACTGCAGAACTACGTGATTTCGAAGTGCCAGTCGGTGTCCGACCTGCTCGAGACGGCGGTGCTGCTGAAGGAGGTCGGGCTCGCGATGCCCGGGAGACTCTCGGTCAACATCGTGCCGCTGTTCGAGACGATCGACGACCTGTCGCGCTGCGGCACGATCATGCGCGAGGCCTTCGCGCTGCCCGCATACCGGGCGTTCGTCGCGAGTCGCGGCGACTGGCAGGAGGTCATGCTCGGGTATTCCGACAGCAACAAGGATGGCGGCTACGTGACGGCGAACTGGGCGCTGTACCGGGCCGAGCTCCAGCTCGTCGACGCGTTCCGGGAGCACGGCGTCGGCCTGCGGCTGTTCCACGGCCGCGGCGGCACCGTCGGCCGCGGCGGCGGCCCCAGCCACGACGCGATCCTGGCGCAGCCCGCCGGCAGCGTCAGCGGCGGGCTGCGATTGACCGAGCAGGGCGAGATCATCGCGAGCAAGTATTCGGACGCCGAGCTCGGCCGGCGCAACCTCGAGTCGCTGGTGGCTGCGACGCTCGAGGCCAGCCTCCACGATGCCGAGCGCCTGGGCGGGCGCGCGGAGACTTATTTCGACGCGCTGGATCGCCTGTCCGCGCATGCATATGCGGCATATCGGCACCTGGTCTACGAGACGCCGGCGTTCCTCGACTATTTCCGCGCGTCGACGCCGATCTCGGAGATCTCCGAGCTCAACATCGGCAGCCGGCCCGCATCGCGCGGCGCCTCGGCGAGGATCGAGGACCTGCGCGCGATCCCCTGGGTCTTCAGCTGGGGGCAGTGCCGCCTGATGCTGCCTGGCTGGTACGGATTCGGATCGGCGATCGACGCCTGGCTCGCCGCGGCGCCGGACGGCATGGCGCTGCTCGCCGAGATGCACGCGCGCTGGCCTTTCTTCCGCTCGATGCTGTCGAACATGGGGATGGTGCTCGCCAAGACCGACCTCGCGATCGCCTCGCGCTACGCCGAGCTCGTTCCCGATCGCGCGCTCGGGGCGTCGGTGTTTGCCCGTATCGCCGCGGAGCACGAGCGGACGCTGCGGCATTTCCTCGCCATCACCGGCCAGAAGTCGCTGCTGGAGGACAACCCGACGCTGGCGCGCAGCATCCGCAACCGCTTTCCGTACCTCGACCCCCTCAACCACCTGCAGGTGGAGCTCCTGCGCCGCTATCGTGCGGGCGCGACCGACGTGCGCTCGCGCCACGCGATCCATCTGACGATCAACGGCCTGGCCGCGGGGTTGCGCAACAGCGGCTGATACGCAGCTTGGGCACGGGCCGCGGTGGAGCCGCGCACGGTATAATTCACGACTGCGGCACGCGCGGTTCGACGAAGCCTGCGGGCCGCAGTCGCGGTTCCATTCGATGCGCATCCTCCTTTCCAACGACGACGGCTACTTCGCTCCCGGCCTCGAGCATCTCGCCGCGGCGTTGCGCTCCCGCGCCGAAATCACCGTCGTCGCGCCGGAGCGTGACCGCAGCGGCGCGTCGAACTCGCTGACGCTGGACCGCCCGCTGTCGGTGCGTCGCGCGCCCAACGGATTCCTGTTCGTCAACGGCACCCCGACCGATTGCGTGCATCTCGCCGTGACCGGGCTGCTCGACGCACTTCCCGACATGGTGATCTCGGGCATCAATCTGGGGGCGAACATGGGCGACGACACGGTCTACTCGGGCACGGTCGCGGCGGCGACCGAAGGCTACCTGCTGGGGGTGCCGTCGGTCGCGATATCGCTGGCGTCGAAGACGGCCGCTCATTTCGAGACCGCAGCGGCGGTGGCGCTCGAACTGCTCGAGCGCCACCAGCGGCAGACGGCGGGCCCGTGGCTGCTCAATGTCAACGTGCCCGACGTGCCGCGATCGGCGCTGAAGGGTCACCGGGTCACCCGGCTCGGCCGGCGCCACAAGGCCGAAGACGTGGTCAGGATGCAGAGTCCCCGCGGCGAGACCGTCTACTGGGTCGGCGCCGCGGGCCCGGCGGCGGATTCGGGCGAAGGTACCGATTTTCATGCCGTCGACAACAATTACGTTTCGGTGACGCCATTGCAGATCGACCTGACCAATCGCGACCAAATGGCGGGCGTCGCCGCGTGGATGGATCGTTGATCGGCACAACGACGGGGAGACGCGGGCGATGGGAGCGCTCGGCGCGGGCAATCGCGGCGGCATGAGCGGCATCGGCATGACCTCCGACCGCACGCGGGCGCGGATGGTCGAACGGCTGCGTGCCGAGGGCATCCGCGACGAGGTTGTCCTCTCGGCGATGACCGCCATCCCGCGCCACATCTTCGTCGACGAGGCGCTCGCGATCCGCGTCTACGACGATGTGCCGCTGCCGATCGGTCACGGCCAGACGATCTCGCAGCCCTGGGTCGTCGCGCGGATGTCCGAGCTCGCGCGCAACGGCCGCGCGCTCGAGAGCGTGCTCGAGATCGGAACCGGCTGCGGTTACCAGACCGCGGTGCTCGCGAAGCTTGCCACCACCGTGTACACGGTCGAGCGCATCGGCGCACTGGTCAACAAGGCGCGCCGGCACCTGCAGTCGCTGAAGATCCGCAATGTGCGCCTGGCCCACGGTGACGGCAGCGCCGACCTCGGCGAGGCGCTCGCAGTCGATGCGATCATCGTGACTGCCGGCGCCACGCACGTGCCGACGCCGCTGCTGAAATATCTGAAACCCGGCGGGCGGATGGTGCTGCCGCTGTCGGGGAGCGACGAAGGCGAACGCGGCACGCAGCGCCTCACGGTGATCGAGCCTGGACCGGCGGGCGTCCGCGAGCAGACCTTCGATGCGGTAAGATTCGTCCCTCTCCTTCCCGGACTCGCCTGAACTTTCAGGCTCCCGGCCAGTCGTTGGATCGATGTCTTCGCTCTCCCCGTACCCCGGATTCGGCTCCTGGACCCGCCAAGCCGCAGCGCTGACGATCGCGGCGCTCATCGTCGCCGGATGCGCGAACCCGCGACCCGCGCCCGTCGAGGATCGAGTCGCGTTGCGCGCATCCGGGGTCGCGCAAGGCGCGAGCAGGGGGCCCTCGGCAGGCGAGACCGGGCGCCCTGCGACCTACACGGTGAAGCGCGGGGACACCCTCTACCAGATTGCGCTTGACAGCGGCCTCGACTACCGCGAGCTCGCCGCGTGGAACAACATCGGAAACGTCAACCGGATCTACGCCGGCCAGGTGCTGCGCCTTGCCCCGCCGGGACCGCCGCCGGCGGGGGCCCAGATCGCATCGGCAGCGCCTGCCAGCGTCACGACCACCCTGCCTGACGGTGTGACGACCGCGCCGCTGCAAAGCGTGCCTCCGGTGGTCGCCGCGCCCATGACCCCGCAGTCGGGCCAGGTCTCCCCGATCGCGCCGTCCGCATCGCCCGGCGCTGCGGGTTCCGCGGGCGCGGCTGCGATGCAGGCGAACGGCGGTACCGGCGCTGGAATCCTGAAGACCTCGCCCAAGGCCATCAAGCTGCCGTATTCGGACCAGGCCGTGCGCGAGATGACGCTCGAAGCCAGCGCGGGCCCCGCCCCGGCGTCCGGTGGCGCCGTCGCGCTAGTGCCCGCGACTGTCGCCGCCCCGCCGACGGCGCAGCCGACCGGCGTCCCGCAGCCCCAGGTGGCGACGGCCGGCGCCGCCGGCCCCGCATCGGGCGCCAATGATCAGCTCAACTGGATCTGGCCGGCCAAGGGCAAGGTGATCACGCAGTTCTCCGACACCGCGAACCTCAAGGGCATCGACATCGCCGGGACCCCAGGCGAGCCGGTCTATGCGAGCGCCGCAGGACGCGTCGTCTACGCAGGCTCGGGTCTGCGCGGCTACGGCAAGCTGATCATCATCAAGCACAACGCGACCTACCTGTCCGCGTATGCGCACAACCAGGACATCCTGGTGAAGGAAGGGCAGCAGGTCGCGCGGGGACAGAAGATCGCCGACATGGGCGACACCGACGCAAGCCAGGTCAAGCTGCATTTCGAGATCCGGCGTTTCGGCAAGCCGATGGATCCGGAGAAGTTCCTGCCGCCTGCCTGAGTCACGCCGCCGATCAGCCCTCGTGGCGCATCGCGAGCATCGCCGCAAAGAGCTCAGGTTCATCCCAGGGCACGTCTGCGGGGATCTCGGCCAGATAGCCGCTCTGCGGGTCGCGCAACCATTCCCGCGGGAAGATCACGATCCTGTCGTCGGCGCAGTCGTCCGCTGCCGGCGTCGCTGCGGGCGGCTTCCCTTCCAGTGCGCGCGCGAGCGCCACACCGAGGTCGCGGCCGTTCCGCTCGCCCAGATGGGTGTGCGTGACGATCCGGCGGTTGATTTCCAGCAGCTGCGCCGCGCCGCTGCGCTCGTCGATTACGAACTGGACATTGAAGAATCCGGCGATGCCGAACGCGCGGCAAAGCGCTTCCGAGGGCTCGCGGGTCTCGGGCGAACGGATGAACCGCAGCACTGCCGTCTGCCCCTTGACTGGGGCGGTGGCGACCAGGCGTTCCCAGGCGAAGCTCTGCAGAGGTTGCCCGCGAAGTGCGACCAGTGCCTGCGAGTGGTAGGGTCCTGCGATGAACGCCTGCACCAGCAGCGCGGGCGACCGCCGCTCCCCGATGTCGAGCTGATCGGGACTCAGCAGACGCCGCGCCGCGTCCGCCAGCTCGTTCCTCGTCGACAGGATCGCGACCCCGTGCCCGGCGAATCCGAAGCGTCGCTTGAGCACGACCGGGTAGCCCAGGTCGTCTGCGCGGGCCTGCGCGTCTTTCACGCTGGTCGCGATGGCGTAAGGCGGCACACGGACCCCCAACGCTTCGGCGGCCGCAGGAAGAAGGGTTTTGTCGATGCTCGCGGCGTAGAACCGCGGGTCGCCGACAGAATCGATGATCAGGCGCGTGAGCTGCGCCTGCAGCATTGCATCGAGGCCCGGCGGCGGCTCGAGGACGAGCATGAACAGGAGGCGGACCGCCATCTCGTCGCAGGGGACGAGCGCCCGCGGCGCGACCTTGCCGATCATCTGGACCAGGCTGAGCAGCCATTCCATCGGTGTCGCCGTGGCCGGGAGTACGCCGATGCGCGAAACGTAGCGCGATTTCGTCGCCAGCGAATCGGCGGGTGCGAGCAGGGCGACATCGAGCCCGGCGCGGGCGAGCACGCGCGGCATGCGCGCGGTCCCCAGCCACCGCGTTGTCGTCGACACCAGCAGGACGGTCGGGGTCACGGGTGCCTGGTACGCACCGCGCGCAGGACAATCGTCCATTGGCGTATATCGGCGGCGATCGCCGTCGCGAACTCCTCGGGTGTATCGCCTACGGGCTCCATGCCCATCGCCGCAAGTTGTCGGCGCACATCGGGGAGGCCGACCAGCCGCACCAGCTCGTCGTGCAGGCGAGCGAGGATCCTGCGGGGAGTTCCGAGGGGCGCGACGATGCCATGCCACGTCGTGACGTCGAAGCCGGGGAAGCCGCTCTCCGCGGCGGTTGGGAGATCCGGAAAATCCGCCATGCGGTGCGCGCCCGTCACTGCGAGCGCGCGCAGCCGACCCGCCTGGATCAGCGTCGCCACGGTGCCGAGGTGGGTGAAAAGCACCGGGACCTGGCCCGACAGCACGTCCTTCACCGCCACCGAGGTGCCGGCGTAAGGAACGTCGACGAGGTGAACGCCGGCGCGCTCGAAGAGCAGCGCCCCGGCTGTGTACGAAGTCGATCCCGCGCCGCCGCTCGCGTAGAAGAGGCTGCCCGGGGCGGCGCGTGCGCGCCGGATCAGTTCCTGGAGGGTGTCGATGCCGAGCGCCGGGGTGACCGCTACGACGATCGGCAGTTGCGCCAGCATGGTCACGGGCGC
>JAGXBK010000287.1 GCA_018971195.1 Betaproteobacteria bacterium | reverse complement strand
ACGCGAGCGTGAGCGGAACGCCGGCGCATCACCGTGCCGCGATCGCGTTGCGCGGGACCGACATCGATGCCACTGCGCAAGTCGACGGCTCGCTGAGCGGCGGCTACCGACCGGCGCAGGCGGCGTGGCGCGGCACGTTGGTTTCGCTCGCAAACCGCGGGGCGATCGCCTTCGCGTTGGGCGGGCCTGCGACCTTCGCGCTCGCGCGCGATCATCTGCGCCTATCGGGCGTGCACGTCGTCGCGGCGGACGGTCGCGCCGACATCGACGAGCTCACCTGGGATTCCGGGCGCATCACCACCCGCGGAAGATTCAGCGGCGTGACGCTGGCGAAGGCGGCGGCGCTCGCCGGGAGGCCGCTGCCCTTCGACTCGACGCTGGTCGTCGGTGGCAACTGGTCGATTGCCGCTGCGCCGCGGCTCGAAGGCAGCTTCGCGCTGCATCGCGAGCGCGGCGACATCTATGCGGCCGGGGCGGCAGCGCCGGATGCGATCGCCACCAGCGCGGAAGCGCCAACCGCGATCGCTGCCACGCCTGCGGCCACAACGGAGCGCCGCGGATTGGGAATCACGACGCTCGAGGTCGCCGGCACGCTGCACGACGACGCGCTCGATGCTCATGCAGCCTTCGCCTCCACGCTGGCGGGAACGGCGAGCGCGACGCTCCATGTCGGCGTCGCCGCAGGCGCACCCGCCGGCACGATCGGCGAAAATGCGCCCCTGACGCTGGCGCTGCGCGGGGAGCTCGCCTCGCTCGCTGCGCTGCAGCCATGGGTCGGCACCAGCGCTGCCGTCGACGGCAAGGCGACGTTCGACGTCGCAGCCCGCGGCACGCTCGCCGAGCCGCTGTGGTCCGGGTCGGTGGCAGGCGACGCGCTGCGCATCGACGCGCCGCAGTACGGGATCTACCTGACGCGGGGCCGCTTGCGCGCGCACGTGGCGCCGACGGGCATCGCGCTCGACCTGCTCGAGCTCGCGGGCGGCGACGGCAGCTTCACCGCGACCGGGAACATCGCGCTGCCCGGTGCCGCGAACGGCGCACGCAGCAACGTCACCTGGAAGGCACAGAACTTCCGCGTCGCCAACCGGCCGGACCTGCACCTGGTGCTCGACGGCGCCGGCTCGCTGCGTCTGACCAATCGCAAGCTCGCACTCGCAGGCAGCGTCCGCATCGTCGAAGGCCACGTCGAATACGAAGCCACGCCCACCGGGCGCCTCGCCCCCGACATCGTGATCAAGGGCGCGCCTCGCCCCAACGCACGCGATGCGGGACTGCGCGACTTTCCGCTCAGCCTCGATATCGACGTCGACCTGGGCCCGGCGATGACGTTCACTGGCGAAGGTCTCGATGCGCGTCTTGCCGGCAAGGTGAAGGTCTCGACCGCGGCCGACGGCACGCTGCAGGGACGCGGGACGATCCGGACCATCAACGGCACCTATTACGCGTTCGGTCAGCGCCTGACGATCGATCGCGGCCAGGTGATCTTCGACGGTGCGCTCGACAATCCCGCGCTCGATGTCGTGGCGCTGCGCAAGAACCTCGCCGTCGAAGCGGGGGTCCAGTTGACTGGGACCGTCAAGCTGCCGCA
>JAGXBK010000015.1 GCA_018971195.1 Betaproteobacteria bacterium | reverse complement strand
AAGCGCTTCCGAAGCAAGCAGCGCACGGGAAAGGCCAGAGATCGTCGTCGGGGGGCGCCGCGCCGGAACGCGCGCCGGGGCGCTGCTGCCGGCGCTGTTCGTCGTTCTGTGGAGCACCGGGTTCATCGCGGCGCGCTACGGCCTGCCGTACGCGCCCCCGCTCAAGTTCCTGCTGTTGCGCTTCACGCTGGTCGCGGCGCTGATGGGCGCCGTCGCGCTGGCGAGCGGCGCGACCTGGCCGCGCAACCCGCGGCAGATCGCCCACGCGGCGATCGCGGCGTGGCTCGTGCACGGGGTCTATCTCGGCGGCGTGTTCATGTCGATCGCCGGCGGCATGCCCGCCGGAACCAGTGCGATGCTCGTCGGACTCCAGCCGATCCTGACGGTGTTCCTTGCGCGCGTATGGCTATCCGAGCGTGTCGCTGCGCGCCAGTGGGCGGGACTCGCGCTGGGGCTCGCCGGCGTCTACCTGGTCGTGCGCCACAAGCTCGGCGCGGGCGCAGACGGCGCGACGCTCGTTCCGATCGTCGCTGCGCTGGTCGGCATCAGCGTCGGAACCCTCTACCAGAAGAAGCACGCTTCCCACCTCGACCTGCGGGCCGGCGCCGTGATCCAGTTCACCGCCTGCGCGCTGGTTTACGCCCCGATCGTCGCTTTCGCCGAGCCGCAGCCGATCGCCTACACGACGCAGTTCCTGTTTGCGCTCGGCTGGTCGGTGATCGTGCTGTCGGTGGGCGCGATCAGCCTGCTGTACTGGCTGCTGCGCCACGGCGCGGTCGCCGATGTCGCGCGGCTGTTCTACCTGGTGCCGCCGGTGACTGCGCTGATGGCGTATCTGCTGTTCGGCGAGCGCCTCGGGGTGGCAGCGTTCGTGGGCATGGGCCTGATCGTGGGCGGCGTCGCGCTCGCGCGCCGCCGTTAGGCAGCGACGACGCGGGTCCCGGCGATGCGGTCGTGCAGGAACTGACGGTCGCGATCGAACAGTGCCCAGCAGTAGTTGACCAGCAGGAAGGCGAGCGCGTTGCGCGGGTGATCGGTGCCCTGCAAGGCCGCATATCCGGCGAGCGCCATCGCCGGTCCGATCCAGGCCGCGGCGTAGCGCAGCAGCGCCTGGGGCCAGGACAGCGTTCCTCCATCACGGCTCTGCAGTCGCAGGCGCCAGGTTTTCTGCGGCAGCGTGCGCCGCCCGTGGCTCCAACACCACGCGTAATACAGCGCGGCGCCGCCGACCAGCGCGCAAAACGTGATAGCGCGAGCGGGCGGCGAGGGAATCGCGAGGTCGTGCGGCATCGCGCCGGCAGACGGCGAGACGAGCGGCAGCAGCACGAAACCGACGCCGAACGCCATCGCGACCAGCAGCAGCGCCTCGTAGGCCAATGCGCCCATGCGCCGCGCCAGTTTCGCGGTCGGTGGGCGGAGCAGGTCCGCGCCAACGGCAGCGTTCCCCACCCGGGCGATCGACGGAGCGGTCACCGGCCGGCCGGGACCGGCGTAGGCGCGGCGGCGGGCGGCGGGGGTGTCGGTGGCTGCGGCGCAGCTTTCCGCGTGGCGCCAGGCTTGGCGGCCGCATTCCTGGCGGCAAGGGCGCGCTTCTGCTCGGGCGACAGGCGCTGGTATTCGCGCCACTTCTCGGCGACTTCGCTCTTCTTGTCCGGGGGCAGGGACTTGAGCGACTTGTAGCGTGCGCGAGCGGCCTTGCGCTGCTCGGGCGAGAGCTCCGCCCAGGAGCGCATCTGCGCCTGTATCCTCTGCTGGGCATCGGGTCGCATCTTCGAATAGCGATGCGCGACCCCCAGCCACTGCTGCTTCTGCGAGGTGTCGAGCCGGTTCCAGTCGGATGCGAGCGGAGCGAGAACCTGCTGGTCGTGCGCGCTCAGCTCATTCCAGGAGGGGGACTTGAGGGTGATCTGGGCCTGTGCGACCGAGGCTGCAAGCAGCAGCGCGGCGGCCGCCGCGATCAGCGTTCGAATGATGTCTTGAGCCAATTCTGGAATCCCCGATCCAGATAGGCATCGATGGGTAGGTCGGAGGCGAGGAGCTGCGTGTCGATTTCCGCGAATTCCCGGACCTGTTGCACCGCGTGCCATTGCTGCCATCCAAAACCGATTCCGCCGAGCAGCACGGCCACCGCGAGCCACCGGGCCGCCATGCCCCAGCCCGAATGCCGGCCTCCGGCGCCCGGGGCGCCGATCCCCCCCAGAGCGAGCTCGCCGGCGCCGACCGGCCGCGCCGTGCTCCCGGCAAGGGCGCGCGCCCGCGCCTGCTGGAGCCTGTAGGCCATCCCCGGCTTCAGTTGCGCGGCGCCACGATCGAGGTGGCGGATCAGCTTCCTGGCGAATTCGGCGTTATGGTCGGTCATGGGGTCACTCCTCTCGCCTTCAGCATCTCGGCCAAGGCACGGACCGCCCGGGAGCAGTGGGTCTTGACGCTGCCCTCGGAACAGCCCATCGCCGCCGCCGTCTCCGCGACGTCGAATTCCTCCCAGTAACGCAACAGGAACGCCTCGCGTTGACGTATCGGCAGCCTGGACAGCGCCTGTTCGATCGCCGCCACCGTCTGCGCTTGCTCCGCGATTCCTGCGGGATCGGCCGTGGCGTTCGAATCCGATTTCGCCTGCAAAGTTTCCAGAGGATCGTAATCGTCGTCTTTTTCGTTCTTGTTTCCGAAGGCCGAGAGCAGGGTCGTCCACGCCACGCGCACCTTTTGCCGGCGGAAATGGTCGTGGATCGTGTTCTGAAGGATGCGCTGGAACAGCATCGGGAGCTCGGAGGCCGGCTTGTCCGAATAATTCTCGGTCAGCTTGAGCATCGCGTCCTGGACGATGTCGAGCGCCGCATCCTCGTCGCGGACGGCGAACATCGCCTGCTTGAACGCGCGGCGCTCGATTCCCGCCAGAAAACTCGAAATTTCCGCTTGGGCAGCCAGTTGAAGGAGTCCGTCGTGGGGCGCGGCGATTATAAGGCCCGGCCGCATCGGCACCGGGCGCCGCCGGGGTCGGACGATGCTGCGGCGTAGCAATCCGGCGCTTGACCGGCGCGGGCGTTTGCCGGTACTGTGGCAATTCCGGGCCGCGAGGCCCGGGTGCTGTATTGCAGCAAAGGCCGCAGATGCTCCCTCGGCGACGCCACAAGCGTCAACGAGCCCCCCAGGAGTGCGGTCGCTATAGCCCCAATCGCGGCTTTCTACCCGATCGAGCCTTGGCGGGCACGTGCTCCACGCGAGTGCGACCGGCAGTCCTGACCCGACGCTCACGCCGCCGGCGGCGCGAGCGATCACTTACCGGCACGAGGCGGCAATCATGCAATTGACGGGTGCGGAAATCCTGATCCGCTGTCTGCAGGAAGAAGGCGTCGACTACGTCTTCGGTTACCCTGGCGGCGCGGTCCTCAACATCTACGACGAGCTGTTCAAGCAGCACAAGGTCAAGCACGTCCTGGTCCGGCACGAGCAGGGCGCCGTGCACGCGGCGGACGGCTACTCGCGTTCGTCGCAGCAGGTCGGCGTCGCACTGGTGACCTCCGGGCCCGGCGTCACCAATGCGGTCACCGGCATCGCGACCGCATACATGGATTCGATCCCGATGGTCGTGATCACCGGCCAGGTGCCGACCAACGCGATCGGGCAGGATGCGTTCCAGGAGTGCGACACCGTCGGCATCACGCGGCCCTGCGTCAAGCACAATTTCCTGGTCAAGGACGTCCGCGACCTTGCGGTGACGGTCAAGAAGGCGTTCTATCTCGCGACCACCGGGCGCCCGGGCCCGGTGCTGGTCGACATCCCCAAGGACGTATCGCAGGCGCTCGCCGAGTACAGCTATCCGAAGACCATCACGCTGCGCTCCTACAACCCGGTGACCAAGGGACACGCGGGCCAGATCAAGAAGGCCGTGCAGCTGCTGCTGGAAGCGAAGCGGCCGATGGTCTACACGGGCGGCGGCGTCGTGCTGAACGATGCGGCCGAGTCGCTGACGCGGCTGGTTCGCCTGCTCGGCTTCCCCTGCACCAACACGCTGATGGGCTTGGGAGGCTTCCCCGCGACGGATCCGCAGTTCACCGGCATGCTCGGGATGCACGGGACCTACGAATCGAACATGGCGATGCAGAATTGCGACGTCCTGCTCGCCGTCGGGGCACGCTTCGACGATCGCGTCATCGGCAATCCCGCGCATTTCTATCGCGCCGATCGCAAGATCATCCACATCGACATCGACCCCTCGTCGATCTCGAAGCGCGTCAAGGTCGACGTGCCGATCGTCGGATACGTCCGCGACGTGCTCGACGAAATGGTCAAGATCGTCGAATCGTCGCCGGCGCGGCCCGACGCAGCGCCGCTCAAGTCCTGGTGGGCACAGATCAAGGAATGGCAGCGCAAGGACTGCCTGCGCTACGACCGCGACAGCAAGCTGATCAAGCCGCAGTTCGTCGTCGAGAAGCTCTACGAGGTCACGCAAGGCGACGCGTTCATCACCTCCGACGTCGGGCAGCACCAGATGTGGGCGGCGCAGTACTACAAGTTCGACAAGCCGCGGCGCTGGATCAACTCGGGCGGCCTCGGCACGATGGGTTTCGGCCTGCCCGCGGCGATGGGCGTCCAGCTCGTCAATCCGCGCGCGTCCGTCGTCTGCGTGACAGGCGAGGCGTCGATCCAGATGTGCATCCAGGAGCTTTCGACCTGCAAGCAGTACCACTTGCCGATCAAGGTCGTGAACCTGAACAACCGCTACATGGGCATGGTGCGGCAATGGCAGGAGTTCTTCTACGGCAACCGCTACGCCGAGTCGTACATGGATGCGCTCCCCGACTTCGTGAAGCTCGCCGAGGCCTATGGCCACGTGGGAATGAAGATCGAAAAGCCGGGCGACGTCGAAGGCGCCCTGCGTGAAGCTTTCGCGCAGAAGGAGCGCCTGGTGTTCCTCGACTTCATCACCGACCAGACCGAGAACGTGTTCCCGATGGTGCCGGGTGGCAAGGGACTCACCGAAATGATCCTGGCGGAGGAATTATGAGCGGCGCCGGGCCGTCCCAAGCCGCGAGTTGCTCCCCCTTCGGGGGCAGCGCAGCGGCGTCAGCCGCAAGCGTGGGGGCAGTCATCCTATGAGGCATATCCTCTCCATCCTGGTCGAGAACGAGGCGGGCGCGCTGTCCCGGATCTCGGGGCTGTTTTCGGCGCGCGGCTACAACATCGAGTCGCTGACGGTCGCGCCGACCGAGGATCCGACGATGTCGCGGATGACCATCGTCACCAGTGGCTCCGACGACGTCGTCGAGCAGATCACCAAGCAGCTGAACAAGCTGGTCGAGGTCGTCAAGGTGGTCGACCTGACCGAGGGCAACCACATCGAGCGCGAGCTGATGCTGGTGAAGGTCCGGGCCGCCGGCAAGGATCGCGACGAGATGAAGCGCCTCGCCGACATCTTCCGCGGACGGATTCTCGACGTCACCGACAAGAGCTACACCATCGAGCTGACCGGAACGGGTTCGAAGCTCGACGCGTTCCTGCAGGCGATCGAGCCCGGCGTGATACTGGAAACCGTCCGCACCGGTGCATCGGGGATCGGGCGCGGCGAGCGGATACTGCGGATCTGAAGCAACGGCCCCGATTGCCGTTCCTCTGCCGCTTGCGGGAGAGGGTGCCCGGAGCGGCAGCGACGGGCGGGCGGGGGATCGAACAACAAACGCGAGGACGATGCAATGAAGGTCTACTACGAGAAGGACGCCGACCTTTCGCTGATCAAGGGCAAGACGGTGACGATTGTCGGCTACGGTTCGCAGGGGCACGCGCATGCGCAGAACCTCGACGACTCCGGCGTCAAGGTGACGGTCGGGCTGCGCAAGGGCGGAGCGTCATGGGACAAGGCGAAGAAGGCGGGGCTGAAAGTCGCCGAGGTCGCTGACGCGGTCAAGCGCGCCGACGTGGTGATGATGCTGATGCCCGACGAGAGCATTGCGGCCGTCTACAGCGCCGAGGTCGAGCCCAATATCCGCAAGGGTGGGGTGCTGGCGTTCGCGCACGGCTTCAACATCCATTACGGCCAGGTCGTGCCGCGCGCCGACCTCGATGTCGTGATGGTCGCGCCCAAGGCTCCCGGGCACACGGTCCGCTCGACCTACACCGCGGGAGGTGGCGTCCCGATGCTGATCGCCGTACACCAGGATGCGTCAGGCAAGGCGCGCGACGTCGCCCTGTCGTATGCCGCCGCGATCGGCGGTGCCCGCGCGGGCGTCATCGAAACGAACTTC
The DNA here is from genome assembly GCA_018971195.1 of Betaproteobacteria bacterium. GTDB lineage: Bacteria > Pseudomonadota > Gammaproteobacteria > Burkholderiales > Casimicrobiaceae > VBCG01. The sequence continues at coordinate 31,105 of JAGXBK010000015.1, read as the reverse complement.
CGCGAGGAGACGGAGACCGACCTGTTCGGCGAGCAGACGGTGCTCTGCGGCGGGCTGGTCGAGCTGATCAAGGCCGGCTACGAGACGCTCACGGAGGCCGGGTACGCGCCGGAAATGGCGTACTTCGAGTGCCTGCACGAGGTCAAGCTGATCGTCGACCTGATCTACGAGGGCGGCATCGCCAACATGAACTACTCGATCTCCAACAACGCCGAGTACGGCGAATACGTGACCGGCCCGAAGATCGTCACGCCCGAGACCAAGCGCGCGATGCGCGAGGTCCTCACGCGCATCCAGACCGGCGAGTACGCGAAGGATTTCATCCTCGAGAACCGTGCCGGGGCACCGACGCTCAAGGCGCGCCGCCGCCTCACTTCCGAGCATTCGATCGAGCAGGTCGGGGAGAAGCTGCGCTCGATGATGCCCTGGATCAGGAAGAACAAGCTGGTCGACCAGTCCCGCAACTGAAACGCGATCGGGGCGCAGCCTATGGACGCTGCTGACACGCCGGCGTGGCCCGCCGCGCGCGGGCCGACGGTATACTTGGCCCGTCGGCCTGCATCGGGGAGGGCGCCATGGCGTTCCCGCATCGTCAGAAGGGGTGGCTGGGCCTGATCGGCCTCGTGCTGGCCCTGGTTATCGTCGCCTTGATGGCGCGCATGGTCCTGAAGGAATACGGCTTGGCTGGCGGGCGTTCGGAGGCCAAGGCGAAGCACGTGACGGCCTCCGGCAACGAGGCGGTGGACGCCGCATCGGTGACGCCGCGCGACGCGATGGCGCGCGCGCGCGCGCTGCAGGCGCAGGTCCGCCAGGACGCGATCGACCAGGAGAAGCGCATCGACGCCGCCATCCCGAAGTGACGCCGGAATCGCCCGAGACCTTGGCAGCCTATCCGCATCCGATCATCGCCCGCGAGGGCTGGCCCTTTCTGCTCGTTGCCCTCGCCGTCGCCGTTGCGCTGTCGATCGCGTCGTGGTGGCTGCCGGCGGCGCTGGCGTGGATCGCCTTCGTCTTCGTCCTGCAGTTCTTCCGCGATCCTCCGCGCGCGATTCCATCCCAGGCCGATGCGGTACTCTCGGCCGCCGACGGGCGCGTGGTCAGCGTTGGCCTCGCTCGAGACCCCTGGCTCGAGCGCGAGGCGTTGAAGATCAGCGTCTTCATGAACGTGTTCAACGTGCACTCGAACCGCAGTCCCGTCGATGCCGAGGTGCGGCAGACGTGGTACCACAACGGGAATTTCGTGAATGCCGCCCTCGACAAGGCGTCGCTGGAGAACGAGCGCAGCGCGCTGCACCTCGTGACCTCGACCGGCGCCGAGGTTACCTGCGTGCAGATCGCCGGCCTCGTCGCGCGGCGCATCCTATGCTACGCGAAGCGCGGCGACCATCTTGCCCGCGGCCAGCGCTACGGATTCATACGCTTTGGCTCGCGGGTCGACCTGTACCTGCCGTCCGACGCCATCCCCCGCATCCGCGTCGGCGACAGGGTCCACGCGACCGAGTCGATCGTCGCGCAGCTGCGCCGCGCCTGACATGCACGACGACTACCTGCACGAGCGCGTCGTCCTCAAGAATCGCGTAAGGCGGCGCGGAATCTACCTGCTGCCGAACCTCTTCACCGCTGCGGCCCTGTTCGCCGGCTTCTACGCGATCGTGCAGGCGATGAACGTCAACTACGAGAACGCGGCGGTCGCGATCTTCGTCGCGATGGTGCTCGACGGCCTCGATGGCCGGGTCGCGCGGATGACGCGCACGCAGAGCGCGTTTGGCGCCGAGTTCGACAGCCTCGCCGACATGGTGAGCTTCGGCGCGGCCCCGGCGCTGGTGATGTACGAATGGGCGCTGCGCGACCTGGGCAAGCTCGGCTGGGTCGCCGCGTTCGTCTATGTCGCAGGCGCCGCGCTGCGGCTCGCTCGCTTCAACACCCTGCTCGAGGTCGCTGACAAGCGCTGGTTCCAGGGCCTGCCGAGCCCGTCGGCGGCCGCGGTGGTCGCGGGGCTGGTCTGGGTCGTCGACGACCTGGGCTACGACCCCGACGCGCTGCGCTGGGTCGCGTTCGCGACGACGCTGTTCGCCGGGCTGACCATGGTCAGCAACCTGCGCTACTACAGCTTCAAGACCATCAACCTGAAGAAGAGCGTCTCCTTCGTGGTGCTCCTCCTGATCGTGCTGCTGCTTGCGTTGCTGGTGTACCAGCCCCCGCTGGTGCTGTTCGCGAGCTTCGTCGCCTACGCGATGTCCGGCTACGTGGTCTCGGCGTGGCAGCTGTTGCGTGAGCGTCGCCAGCGGGCCCGCGGGCCGCACTGAGCCCCTCGCCCCGCTTGCGCCTGCCGGATGTTTCGGTTAGGCTTCAATGGTCATGAGCAGCGCAACCTCCTTCACGGCCCGCTTCACGGCAATTCGCGCCCGGACGTCCCTGTCCGGATCGGCGCCCCTGCCGGCCGGCCTGCTGCTCCTGCTGCGCCCCGCGCGCAGATAAATACACCCCCCTCGCTTCGAGCATTGCCCGCGCCGCCAGATCCAGGGCGGCTCAAGCCTATCCATCTCCCGCGGAGATTCCGATGTCCGACCATCTGATCATTTTCGACACCACGTTGCGCGACGGCGAGCAGAGCCCGGGCGCCTCGATGACCAGGGAAGAGAAGACGCGCATCGCGCGCCAGCTCGAGCGGCTGCGCGTCGACGTCATCGAAGCGGGGTTCCCGGCGTCGTCGAACGGTGACTTCGAGGCGGTGCAGGACATCGCGAGGGCGATTCACGACAGCACGGTCTGCGGACTGGCGCGCGCCAACGAGAACGACATCCGCCGCGCCGGCGAGGCCCTGAAGCCCGCGAAAGCGATGCGCATCCACACGTTCATCGCCAGCTCCCCGATCCACATGCAGATGAAGCTGCGGATGACGCCCGAGCAGGTGCTCGAGCAGGCGGTCAAGGCCGTCGGGTGGGCGCGCCGATACACCGACAACGTCGAGTTCTCGCCGGAGGACGCGGGGCGGTCGGAACCCGACTTCCTGTGCAGGCTGCTCGAGGCCACCATCGCCGCAGGCGCGACCACCGTCAACATCCCCGACACCGTCGGCTACACGATGCCCTGGCAGTTCGGCGCCTTGATCAGCTCGTTGCGCGAGCGCGTGCCCAACTCCGACAAAGCGGTGTGGTCGGTGCACTGCCACAACGACCTCGGTGTCGCGGTGGCCAATTCGCTCGCGGCGGTCATGAACGGCGCGCGCCAGGTCGAATGCACGGTGAACGGCCTGGGCGAGCGCGCCGGCAATGCCTCGCTCGAGGAGATCGTGATGGCCGTGCGCACGCGCAAGGACGTGTTCCCCTGCACGACGCGCATCGACACGACGCAAATCGTCGCGGCTTCGAAGCTGGTGTCGGGGATCACCGGCTTTGCGGTGCAGCCGAACAAGGCGATCGTCGGCGCCAACGCGTTCGCGCACGAGTCCGGCATCCACCAGGACGGCGTGCTCAAGCATCGCGAGACCTACGAGATCATGCGTGCCGAAGACGTGGGCTGGGGCGCGAACAAGCTCGTCCTCGGCAAGCTCTCCGGCCGCAACGCATTCAAGACGCGCCTGACCGAACTGGGGATCGATCTGCCCGGCGACGACGCGGTCAACGTCGCATTCGCGCGATTCAAGGAGCTCGCCGACAAGAAGGGCGAGGTGTTCGACGAGGATCTCCACGCCCTGGTGTCCGAAGAGGGCATCATCCCTGCACACGAGTACTACAAGCTTGCCGCGCTCAAGGTGACCTCGGAAACCGGAACCGTGCCGCATGCGCGCGTCATGCTGAACATCGGCGACAGCGAGGTCGTCGCCGAGACCGACGGCGACGGCCCGGTCGACGCGGTGTTCAAGGCGATCGAGCGCATGGCGGGATCGAGCGCCAGCCTGCTGCTCTATTCGGTCAACGCGATCACCGGCGGCACCGATGCGCAGGGCGAGGTGACGGTGCGCCTCGAGCGCGACGGGCGGATCGTCAACGGCAACGGTGCCGACACCGACATCATCGTCGCTTCGGCCAAGGCCTACGTCAACGCGCTGAACCGCCTGCATACCAACGTCGAGCGGCTGAATCCCCAGCTTGCCGCGTAGCCGCAAGGCCGGGCCGCGCGGCTCGGATGTGCTCGGCGCGCCAGGACGCGAGCGCTGCTGCGGCCCGCCAGGCGCCGCAGCGCCATGCGCTAAAATGCCCCATTTGCCCAAGTCGCTTTGGAAACAAGGATCGTGATGAGCTCCCCCACCTATGGTCCCGGCATCGAGATCACCGGCCCCGTCACTGCCGAATTCGCCGAGATCCTGACCCGCGATGCCGTCGCGTTCGCGGCACGGCTGCAGCGCGCATTCGGCGCCCGGCGCGACGAGCTGCTTGCGCGGCGCGACGCCGTCCAGAAGCGGTTCGACGCCGGGGAGCTGCCGGGTTTCCCCGAGCATACCCGCGCGATCCGCGAAGGAAGCTGGACCTGCGACGCTGTCGGCAGCGACATCCAGGACCGGCGCGTGGAGATCACGGGGCCGGTCGATCGCAAGATGATCATCAACGCGCTGAACTCGGGCGCGAAGGTCTTCATGGCGGATTTCGAGGATGCCAATACCCCGCGCTGGGAGAACAACATCCAGGGGCACATCAACCTGCGCGATGCGATCCGCCGCCGCATCGACTACGTGTCGCCCGAGGGCAAGACCTACCGGCTGAACGACAGGACCGCGACCCTGTTCGTCCGCCCGCGTGGCTGGCACCTGCCGGAAAAGCACGTCCTCGTCGACGGCAAGCCGATTTCGGGCGGCATCTTCGATTTCGCGCTGTACTTCTTCCACAACGCGAAGGAGCTGGTCGCGCGCGGCAGCGGGCCATACTTCTACCTGCCCAAGCTCGAGAGCCACCTCGAGGCGCGGTTGTGGAACGACATCTTCGTGATGGCGCAGGAGCAGCTCGGCATTGCGCGCGGGACGATCAAGGCGACCGTGCTGATCGAGACCATCGTCGCCGCGTTCGAGATGGACGAGATCCTCTACGAGCTGCGCCAGCATTCGGCAGGACTCAACGCCGGGCGCTGGGACTACATCTTCAGCTGCATCAAGAAATTCCGCTCGAACCGCGATTTCTGCCTCGCCGACCGCGCGCTGGTCACGATGACCACGCATTTCATGAAGAGCTACGCCGAGCTGCTGATCAAGACCTGCCACCGGCGCAACGCGCACGCGATGGGCGGCATGGCGGCCCAGATCCCGGTCAAGAACGACGAGGCTGCGAACGCCGAGGCCTTCGCGAAGGTCAAGGCCGACAAGGAGCGCGAGGCGACCTACGGGCACGACGGCACCTGGGTCGCGCATCCGGGGCTCGTCGGTGTGGCGCAGGAGGCGTTCGACCGCCTGATGCCTGCGCCCAACCAGATCGCGACCAGGCGCCGTGACGACGTCAACGTCAGCGCGGCCGACCTCGTCCAATTCGAGCCCGAGCAGCCGATCACCGAGAAGGGATTGCGGCTCAACATCAGCGTCGCGATCCAGTACGTCGGTGCGTGGCTCGCGGGGCAGGGCGCGGTGCCGATCTTCAACCTGATGGAAGACGCCGCGACCGCCGAGATCTCGCGCTCGCAGGTCTGGCAATGGATACGCTCGCCGAAGGGCAGGCTCGACGACGGCCGCAAGGTGACCAAGGAGCTGGTCGCGCAGATGCTGCCGGAGGAAATGACGAAGATCCGCGAGCTGCTGGGGCCTGCCTACGCGCTGGGCAGGTACGACGTCGCCGCGAAGATCTTCGCCGATCTCGTCAACAACGACACGTTCGTCGACTTCCTGACCCTGCCGGCGTACGAGCTGATCGACTGAGTGACCGGGGGGCGTGCGGCCGCGCGCTACGCCTCGAACGAGAACGGCGGGTACTCGTCGCGCAGCAGCAGCAGGTACGACTCGACGCGCAGCGACCAGCGAAGATACCCGACCGCGAATCGGTACAGCGGCTCGGGATAGGAGCCGGTGAACAGGATCGCGAACCAGGCGATCACCGCGGTGATGCACCAGGCGATGCCGAGAAAGAAGAGCACGATCGCCTGTGGGATCACGTAGACGATCCGCAGCGCCACCGACCACTTGTTGCGCGGCCCGTCCGGATGGCTGACCGCAAAGTGTGCCGGGTAGGCGCCATCCCCGAACGGCGGGTATTCATCGCGCAGGAGCGCGATGTAGGCGATGGCGCGTGCGCGCCAGGACATGTAGAAGCACGCGAAGTCCCAGAGTCCGCGCGGATGGGTGTTCGCAACGAGGATCGCGAACCACGCGATGATCGCCATCACGAAGGCGACCGCGCCGAGGACGCCGCCACCGCCCCAGTGGACGCCCCAGGTCCAATCCCCGTTGGCCGGGAATCGCCATGCCAGTCCCCCGCCCAGCACGAGGCCCGGCCCGCCGACCAGGATCAGCTGCGGGATCGCCAGGAAGAGCCTGAACAGGACGGTAAGCCGGTTGCGGCCGTGCAGCTGGGGCGCGACGTCGTATGCGACCGGGTAGGGGGCCGCTGGGCCGAGGGTGTCTGCCATCGTCGGGTCATTGTGGCCGCGATCCGGCCCCTGGATGTCCTTTGCGTGGTCGTCAGGTCGTCAAGCGCGGGGCGCCACCGGCCGCGTGCCCGTCGACGTCGACATCGATGTCGACCATCATATCGGCTGCCAACGCCTCGAGCTCGCGCTTCAAATCGTCGTTGCCGGTTCCCTCCGGGACTGCCAGGCGCGCCTTGGCCCTGAACAGGTTGCCTGCGGACATCGCGGCGCTCACGACCTCGGTATGAAGCTCCTCGATGCTGACGCCGCGCCTGGCAAGGCGGTCCGACAGGTCGCGCACGATGCCGGGATGGTCGTTTCCCACGAGCTCGAGCCTGACGATCCGCTGTCGTGCCGGCGGCGCGCTCGAATCGCCCATCGCGATCACGACGTGCAACCCGGAGGAAATGAATCCGCGGAGCGCATTGGCGAGCGACTCGGCATTCTCGTCGGGAACGTCGAGATGCACGATGCCGGCGAACTGGCCGGCAAGGCTCGCCATCCGGCTGCCGACCCAGTTGGCGCCATAGCGCTGGGCGGCATCGGACAGCAGCTTGACAATGCCGGGGTGATCGCTGCCAATCACCGTCATCACGAGCGACGTCGTCACCGCCTCTGCCCCTTGGCCAGCATCAACCCGGGATCATAGCCGGTGCAGTCGCTGGCGGGGGGCCGGATCTGCAGGCACGGTCCTTGCTCAGCTGCTACCTGATAACGTCGGAGAGCGGGAATGGTGCGCCAGAGGTGGGCGACGGAGCGCGAGGAGTCGCCGCAAGACGATCCTGCGCAGCTGCGGCTCATCGCCGACAGCGTGCCGGCGATGTCCATCGCCTACGACCAGGATCTGCGCTGCCTGTTCGCGAACCGACGCTTCGCAGAGTATTTCGGCCTCACCACGCGAAGCATCGTCGGCAAGCACCTGCGCGAGATCGTCGGTGAGGACGCCTACCGGGAGATCAAGCCGTTTTTCGACGAGGTGCTCGCGGGGCGGCCGAGCCACTACCAGCGCGTGCGAGCACTCGAGGATGGAACGTTTCGCTACCTCGAAGTCGAGCTGATTCCGCACATCGGGCCCGACGGCCGCACGCGCGGTCTGTTTGCCATCACCACGGATGCGACGCAGCGACGGCGCGAGGAGCAGCTGCGCCAACTTGGCTATGCGGCCGCGGCGCTGATCGGGAATGCCGAAAGCAGCGCCGACGCGGTCCGGGCGGTGGTCCGGGTGATCTGCGACTCGGAGCAATGGGACTGTGGCCGGTATTTTCAGCTGGCCGGCGCCGGGGCGACGCTGAGGATGCGCGACGGGTGGGGCATCGACGATCCGAAGATCCAGGCATTTCTCGAAGACTCCCGCGATATCGAATACGAGCGGGGGCAGGGCCTGGTCGGCAAGGTATGGGAATCCAGTGCCCCGCTGTGGTCCGTTGACCTGCGTAGCGAGCCGGGCGCGCTCAACAAGGCCGATCCCGCCAGGAGCGGCCTGCGCGGCGCCTTCGTGTTCCCGGTCAAGGCCGACGGCCAGGTGACGGGGGTCCTCGCGTTCAACAGCCGCAAGAGCCGCCCTGCCGACGAGCCCCTGATGCAGGCCGTGCTCGCGATTGGCAGCCAGATCGGCCAGTTCCTCGAGCGCAAGCGGGCGGACGAGGGGCTCCGCGAGAGCGAGGCGCGTTTTCGCAGTCTGTGCGCCCTGTCCTCCGATATCTTCTGGGAGCAGGATCCACAATACCGATTCACGGCGGTGAGCGACGCCTCGGGCACGATCAACGTGGCCGAGATACTCGGCAAGTCGCTCAGCGAACTCGGCTACGTCAACCTGTCGGCCAGGGACTGGGCAGCGCACCGGGCCGGGCTCGATGCCCGCCGGCGGTATCAGGATCTGGAACTGTGCTACCGACCCAGGTCCGGTGACGAGAAATGGTACAGCATAAGCGGCGAGCCGGTCTTCGACGACTCCGGCGCCTTTATGGGCTACCGGGGCGTGGGTCGCGACATCACTTCGCGCAAGGTCGATGAGAAGCGCATCCACCACCTCGCAGCGCACGACGCCCTGACCGGGCTTCCGAACCGCGCGAGCTTCGGCGAACTGCTCAACGTTGCGATAGGCAACGCGCGCCGCCATCGCTGGTCCCTTGCCGTCATGTTCATCGATCTGGACCGGTTCAAGAACGTGAACGACACGCTGGGACACGATGCCGGGGATGAGCTGCTGCGCGACGCGGCCAGGCGGCTCCGGGAAACACTGCGCTCGAGCGACATCGTGGCGCGCCTGGGGGGCGACGAGTTCGTGGCACTGATACAGGACGTCAAGGACGGGCGAGACGTCGAGCTCGTTGGCTGCAAGATCCTGGACGCGATCGAGCTGCCGTTCCACATCCAGGGCCAGGAATGCCGGGTGACGGCAAGCATCGGCATTGCGCTCTGCCCGCAGCATGGCGACGACCACCAGACGCTGATGAAGAAGGCTGATGCCGCCATGTATCGGGCCAAGGAGGCCGGCAAGAACGTCTGCAGGTTCTACAGCGATGAACCCCATGCTGCGGCGCTGAATCGCCTCAGCCTGGAGTCCGACCTGCGCCATGCCCTGGAGCGCAACCAGTTGGCGCTCGTCTACCAGCCGCGAATCCGCGCTCGTTCCGGCGAAGTGACGTGCGTCGAAGCACTCCTGCGCTGGCGTCACCCGGAGCAAGGCGAGATTGCGCCCGACGTCTTCATTCCGCTCGCCGAGGAAACGGGCTTGATCGCCGGCATCGGGAAATGGGTCCTCGATACTGCGTGCGCGCAGGCAGCCTCATGGCAGGCGGAGGACTTCCGCGGTCCTCGCATGGCCGTGAACGTGTCGCCGCGGCAGTTCATGGACGAGAGTCTGGCGCAGCAGATCGAGACGGTGCTGCGCGCGACCGGGCTCGCGCCCGGCCTGCTCGAAATCGAGCTTACCGAGAGCGCGATCAATCGCGGGGAAGACAGCGTGGCGGCGCTGCTCGCTCGCCTGCGTACCGTCGGCGTGCGGGTCGCCCTGGACGACTTCGGCACCGGCTTTTCGTCCCTCGGGCGTCTCAAGCGCTTTGCCTTCGATACCTTGAAGGTCGATCGGGCATTCGTCACCGGCCTGCCGCACGACCGCTCGGACGCGGCCATTACCCATGCGATCATCGCGATGGGAAGCACGCTCGGTCTCGAGGTGGTGGCCGAAGGCGTGGAGACGCCGGAGCAGCTGCGCTTCCTCGAGGCGCATGGATGCGACGAGGTGCAGGGATTCCTGGTGAGCCCGCCGTTGCGGGCGTCGGAGTGTGCGCAGTTCCTGCGCCGCCGCAACTGCAGGCAGCCAGGCTCGACGGTCGACAAGGCCGCCCTGGCGCCCGGCAGTGTCGTGCACCCTGCAGCGACGCTGTCCGCCAGCCCGTAGTCGCAATCGCCTTTCCAGGTCGGCGGCGCAGCTCAGCGAAGGCTCGCGAGCTCCCGGGCCAGCGGCGCGCACTGCGCCGCGAGCGCCTCGATGACGTCGGCGTGACGGCGCCATTTGTCGCGGTCTGGCGCCGAGACGGTGGAACGCGAAAGCGGCAGCGGCGCGGATGCACGCTCGCGCAAGGGACCGTCGAACGGCAGGCCGGCGAATTCGACGATCCGGCGAACGGTTGCGGCGGTGTCGTCGAGCAGATCGCGATAGCGCAAGGGCAGCCAGCGATCGCGACCGAGCTGGCGCAGATCGCGCAGGATCGTTTCGTTGGCAGTGCGCCACTGGAACGCGCCGATTTCGGCGAGCGATTTGCCGTTGAAGGCGCGCCAGCCGGGCGGCAGCAGCAGGCACCAGTGACGCATGTCCCAGCCGGGCAGGTCGGCGAAGGTGACGAACCCGCCCTGGCGCAAGCCGGTCTGCCAGGCTTCCATGATGCTCGCGATGGCCTCGTGCGGCTCGCGGTGGAGGAACAGTCCCAGCAGGTCGGGGAACAGCTTGCGCAGGAACGGGATGTTCAGCGCGTTGCGCGGCGTCTTCTCCAGCAGCCGGATGTGCCGCGGGCGTTCGCTTTCGGGCAGGTCGAGGTAGCGGCGTCCCCGGGTGTCCTGCGCCATGGCCAGAAAGCAGGCGCGCATCTGGTGGCACAGCCCGGGCGTGGCGTCGGCCTCGGCCAGCGCCCCGGATTCGAAACTGCGCTCGGCGGGGTGGAGCTGCGGGAACGCATTGAATATCAAATGCGATTCCGTGCCGATGCTCCACAGCGCATCCGAACAGCGCAGCGTCTCGAACAGCAGGGTGCTGCCCGAGCGCGGTGCGCTCAGGACGACCAGCGGCTGCCGGAACAGCTCGAGCAGGGCCGTCGGTGAATACTGCTCGGCGACGATCCCGGCCGCGTGCCTCAGGGTCTGGTGTTGTGGTGAGAGCACCCGCCGCGGTCAGTGCAGGCAGTCGCAGGGCATCGGGCGGAAATCCGTCGCCCTGCAGTTGTCCGGCGTGCAGGGCGTGGTCGGGTGGGCGTGCGCCGAGCAGCAGCAGCGTTCACCCGGGATCACCCAGTCGACGATCATGTGCACACGGTAGATCGGGCTGGCGTTCTCGACTTCGTGGGCCCGGCGATTGTTGATCTCCCAGACCTCGCCTTCCTTCATCGGCTGGCGGCGGCCATCGATGACGAACTTGACGTCATCGTGCGTCACGATCGGCAGATGGACGCGGTGTGAGTGGGCGAGGCTGAAAATCCTGTCCATGTGGGCGGGGATCGTGCCGCCGGGGCACAGGCGGGCGAGCAGCATGCGAACCGGGTAGGCCGGTCCGTTCGCGTCCTGCAGGCGCCTGAGATCGTCGGACCGGTCGTAGTGTTCGCGGATGAGCCCGAGCGCCGGCTCGATCGCCTCGCGCAGCGGCGCGTAATCGGGGCGGGCCGTCGGCTGGCTGTGCCGGAAATCCTCGTCGAAAATGAGCGGGATGGTCGTCGTCTGCTGGTGGGCCTTGAACTGGCTGCGGCGCCAGGCGTCGCGATTCCAGTCGTCTTCCCCGAACGCGAGCACGCGCTCGCGGAGTGCGGAAATGTCGGTCTTGCCGAGGAGCAGGAAATCGCCTCTGAAATTCATCGAGTTTTCGATTTGGAAATGACGTCTCGCCCCAACCTTACCTGAGGCGCTGCATGGATCGCAACTTCACGAAGACTCCGCCGCCCCCGGCCCCGCATAACCGTAAGCTATCACGTGCATTGCGTTAGTCAATTGGACGTATCATCGATCGCGACGCACAATACACGACGAGATCGGCGGTGCATTCGCGCCGGTCCTCGGTCCGTTGCCCGCGCGTACCCGTGCGGGCGCCAACGCTGAAGAGGAGCTCGACATGAAGTCCCTGAAAGGCACCAAGACTCACGACAACCTGAAGGCCGCGTTCGCCGGCGAATCGCAGGCGAATCGTCGCTACCTCTACTTCGCCAACAAAGCCGACGTCGAAGGCCAGAACGACGTCGCGGCGCTGTTCCGCTCGACCGCGGAAGGCGAGACCGGCCATGCGCACGGGCACCTCGACTACCTCGCGATCGTCGGCGATCCGGCGACCGACCTGCCGATCGGCGCGAGCCGCGACAACCTGAAGGCCGCGGTTGCGGGCGAAACGCACGAGTACACCGACATGTACCCGGGCATGGCGAAGGCGGCGCGCGCCGAGGGCTTCGAGGAAATCGCCGACTGGTTCGAGACGCTGGCGAAAGCCGAGCGCTCGCACGCCAATCGCTTCCAGAAAGCCCTGGACGCGCTCACCGACTGACGCGCCGCACGACGGGAGCGCGCCGGCGATGACGATCCGCGAAGGCAATCTTCAGGCGCCGACGCGCCATCCGCTCGACTGGCGCAATCCCGGGTTCTTCGACGAGGCAGCGCTCTTCAAGGAAATGGAGCGCGTCTTCGAGATCTGCCACGGCTGCCGGCGCTGCATCTCTCTGTGCGGCGCGTTCCCGACGCTGTTCGACCTCGTCGACGAGAGCAAGACGACGGAGGTCGACGGTGTGGCCAAGGCGGATTACTGGAAGGTCGTCGACCAGTGCTACCTGTGCGACGTCTGCTACATGACCAAATGTCCGTACGTTCCACCGCATCCCTGGAACGTCGATTTCCCGCACCTGATGCTGCGCGCCAAGGCGTACAAATTCAGGAACGCTCCGGTGCGTGCGCGCGACCGGATGCTGAGCTCCACCGACGCCGTAGGCAAGCTCGCCACCATCCCCGTCGTCGTCCACGCGGTCAACAGGGCCAACAGGACGCCGGTGGTGCGCAGGATGATGGAGCGCACGCTGGGAGTGGCGGCCGACGCGTGGCTCCCGACTTACGCGGGCAAGCCGTTCCCGAAGTCGGCGCGACAGTCGCTGCACTGGCCGGTCAGAGACGGCGAACGCACGCCTGGCAAGGTCGCCGTGTTCTCGACCTGCTACATCAACTACAACGAGCCCGGCATCGGGCACGACCTCCTGAAGCTGCTCGACCACGTCAGGGTGACCTACGTCACGGTTGCCGGCGAGGCCTGCTGCGGCATGCCCAAGCTCGAGCTGGGCGACCTCGACGGCGTGGAGAGGCTGAAGGACATCAACATTCCGCTGCTCGCCCCGCTGGCCCGCGAAGGCTACGCAATCGTGTCGCCGGTGCCGTCGTGCACGCTGATGTTCAAGCAGGAGTTGCCGCTGATCTTCCCCGATGACGAGGATGTCGAGGTGGTGCGCGACGCGATGTTCGACCCGTTCGAGTACTTCGTCCTGCGCGACAAGGACGGCCTGATCGAGCGCGAGTTCAAGAACCCGCTGGGCAAGGTCAGCTATCACATACCCTGCCACTCCCGCGTGCAGAACGTGGGCCAGAAGACGCGCGAAGTGCTGGAGTGGGTGCCCGGGACGACGGTCAACACCGTCGAGCGCTGCGCCGGCCACGACGGAACCTTCGGCGTCAAGCGCGAGTTCTATGCAAGCTCGATGAAGATCGGCAAGCCGGTGTTCCAGCGCATGGCCGAGCCCGAGCCCGAGTACATCAGCTCGGACTGTCCGATCGCGGGGCGCCGGATCGCGCAGGGCATCACCCAGTCGGGCGCGCCGGAACCGCGAAAGGCGCATCCGCTGACGCTGCTGCGGATCGCCTTCGGAATCGAATGAACGGGATCAGCACGGAGCTCCCGATGCCAGCCATCACCCGCGACAGCCTCATGACGCTGGAAGCGTACGCGAAGGAGCGTCCGGCGTTCCGTGCGCGTGTCCTCGCGCACAAACGCGATCGCAGCGTCCACCTCGGCGAGCACGTGACTCTGCTGTTCGAGGACGAGCTCACGATCCGCTACCAGGTCCAGGAGATGCTGCGTATCGAGAAGACCTTCGACGAAGCCGGCATCCAGGACGAGCTCGATGCCTACAACCCGCTGATCCCCGACGGCAGCAACCTCAAGGCGACGATGCTGATCGAGTACGAGGACGAGGCCGAGCGTCGCGAGGCGCTGGCTCGCCTCAGAGGCGTCGAAGGCGACGTGTGGCTGCGTGTCGACGGGTTTCCCGAGGTGCGGGCCATCGCCGACGAGGACCTCGCGCGGGAGAACGAGGAAAAGACCTCGTCGGTGCATTTCCTGCGCTTCGAGTTCACGCCCGAGATGGTCGCCGCGCTGAGGGCGGGGCGCGCACTCGCGGCGGGCGTCGACCATCCGAACTACGCGGCGCGGATCCCGGCGCTGCCGGAGCCGGTGCGCGCCGCGCTGGTTGCCGACCTCGCCTGAGGCGGCGACCGCGCCGTCAGTCGCGGAAGTTCTGGTACTGCAGCGGGAAGTCGGTGATCGACTTCTTCACCAGCGCGATCGCCTCCTGCAGATCGTCCCGCTTGGCGCCGGACACCCGGACCGCGTCGCCCTGGATCGATCCCTGCACCTTGAGCTTGCTGTCCTTCAGCAACTTGACGATGCGCTTTGCGAGATCCTGTTCCACCCCGGTTCGGACGGTCACCGCCTGCTTGACCTTGTTGCCGGAGATCTTCTCCACGTTGCCGTACTTCAGCGAACGGACGTCGACCTGGCGTTTCGCGAGCTTGCCGGTCAGGATGTCGGTCACCTGCTTGAGCTTGAAATCGTCGTCGGCATAGAGCGTCAGGGTCTTGTCGGCGGATTCGACGCGGGCGTCGGAGCCCTTGAAGTCGAAGCGCGTCGAGACTTCCTTGTTCACCTGGTCGACGGCGTTGCGTACCTCGACCTGATTGACTTCGGAAACGATGTCGAACGATGGCATGGTGGCGTTCTCCCGGTTGTCGCGTGGGTGTGACGCGATGCCGCGGCGCCGCGGCGGATCGTGCGACTGCCGCACGACCGGCGCTGATTTTGGCATGTTTGATGCAGACGGTCTGCCGAAGGTTGCGGGCTGCGATGGACCCGGCGGCGTAGGCCGCCATCCGACATCCGTTTGCGCCGCCGGCTGATGGTCGGCGATGGCGCTCTGGCCCATCATGTCCACCGGACCCCAACGGATTCCCGGAGGACAGCATGAGCGTACGGACATATGCAGGAGTCGGCGCGGCGATTCTCGCCGCAGCGCTGATGGCGAATGCCGGCGCGGCACAGGCGATGTCGGCGCCGAAGGCCGTGACCCGAGGCGTAGCGACTTATGTCAACGGAGGCATCGGGCAGACCGAGGCCGACGCGATCCGCCACATGGCGCCGAAATGGCCGGTGGAGATGACGTTCGCGAAGCGCCAGCAGGGTCGCAATGAATTCGTCGCCGGCGTGAAACTGCGCGTCACCGGCCAGGGCGGCCGGACCGTCATGGACGTTCACGACAGCGGCCCGCTGCTGCTGCTCCGGCTTCCCGACGGGCATTACACCGCCAGTGCCGATTACAACGGCCACGTCAAGACGCAGCGCCTCGATATCGCCGCGGGACACCACGACAACATCGACTTTCTGTGGTCGTGATCCGGCTCGCTCCGTCAACCGCCTCGCTTTCGCTCGGCGCCCTCTCCCGCTTGCGGGAGAGGGCCGGGGTGAGGGCGAGGGCGCGCGCGGTCAGCGGCGCCCGCGGTTCGCCGCGATGCGCATCCGCAGCGCATTGAGCTTGATGAAGCCCGCCGCGTCCTTCTGGTCGTAGGCGCCCGCGTCGTCGTCGAACGTCGCGATCTTCGTGTCGAACAGCGAATCGCGCGGCGACGAGCGCCCGACGCACATGATCGTGCCCTTGTAGAGCTTCAGGCGGACCGTGCCGTTGACGTGCGCCTGCGACGCGTCGATCAGTCCCTGCAGCAGCATGCGCTCGGGGCTGAACCAGTAGCCGTTGTAGATCATCCGGGCATAGCGCGGCATCAGGTCGTCCTTCAGCGCCAGCACCTCGCGATCGAGGGTGATCGACTCCATCGCCCGATGCGCCTTGAGCATGATCGTCCCGCCCGGAGTCTCGTAGCAGCCGCGCGACTTCATGCCGACATAGCGGTTCTCCACCATGTCGAGGCGGCCGATACCATGCCGCCCGCCGATGGCGTTGAGGGTCGTCAGCACCTCGGCGGGAGACATCTTCCTGGCGTCGACGGCGACGATGTCACCCTGGCGGTATTCGAGCTCGACGACCTGGGGCTTGGCGGGCGCTTTCTCGGGCGAGACGGTGATGCGCCACATCGACTCCTCGGGTGCGAAATCGGGATCCTCGAGGATCCCGCCCTCGTAGCTGATGTGCAGCAGGTTGGCATCCATCGAGTACGGCGCGCCACCCCTGCGCTTCTTGAAATCCACCGGGATGCCGTGCTTGTCGGCGTACGCCAGCAGCTTTTCGCGCGAGCCCAGCTCCCATTCGCGCCAGGGCGCGATGATCCGGATGTCCGGCGCCAGCGCATACGCGCCCAGCTCGAAACGCACCTGGTCGTTGCCCTTGCCGGTGGCCCCGTGCGAGACAGCGTCGGCGCCGGTTTTCTTCGCGATCCTGACCAGATGTCGCGCGATCAGCGGCCGCGCGATCGATGTCCCGAGCAGGTATTCGCCCTCGTAGACCGCGTTCGCGCGGAACATCGGGAACACGAAATCGCGCACGAACTCCTCGCGCAGGTCCTCGATGAAGATGTTCTTCTTCCTGATTCCGAGCTGCAGCGCCTTGGCGCGCGCGGGCTCGACCTCCTCGCCCTGGCCGATGTCGGCGGTGAACGTGACGACTTCGCAGCCGTAGGTGTCCTGCAGCCATTTGAGGATCACCGACGTGTCGAGGCCGCCGGAGTACGCCAGTACGACTTTCTTGATGGTCATGGGGTCAGAGCCATAGTGCGGGCAGGATCATGCGGGCAGTCGTGCGGGGAGATGCGCGAGCCGCGCCCGTAATACGGCTCTGACCCCAATTTCACTGACCCCGATTTCAGTCGATCTTGAGGCCGATCTTCCTGATCACCGGGGCCCATTTCTCGGTTTCGCCGCGGACCAGTGCGCCGAACTGCTCGGGAGTGCCGCCGACGAGGTCGAAGCCCAGCCGGTGCATCCTGGTGACGATTTCGGGATCGGCGAGGATGGCGTTGATCTCGCGGTTGAGGCGGGTGATGATCGGCTTCGGCGTTCCGGCAGGGACCATGACGCCGTTCCAGGCGAGAACCTCGAATCCCGGGTAGCCCGCCTGCGCGATCGACGGTATGTTCGGGAACAGCGGGAACGGCTTCGCCGTCGTCACTGCGATCGCACGCAGTTTTCCCGCCTCGATCTGCGGCTGCAGCGGCTGCATGACGGCGAACATCATCTGCGTCTCGCCCTTGATCGTGGCCGTCACCGCGGGAGGCGACCCGTTGAAGGGAATGTGCACGACGTCGATGCCGGCGAGCTGCTTGAAGAGCTCCATGCACAGGTGCGACGAGCTGCCGTTGCCGACCGACGCGTAGTTGAGCTTGCCGGGACGGGCCTTGGCGTAGGCGACCAGCTCGGCCAGGTCGTGCACGGGCAGTTCGGCGTTGACGACGAGGACATTCGGCTGGCTGGTCGTGGTGATCACCGGCGCCAGGTCGCGGCCGACGTCGTACGGGAGCTTCTGCAGCAGCGGGGCGAACGACAGCGGTCCGTTGAACGCGAGCAGCATCGTGTAGCCGTCGGGCGCGGCGTGCGCGACCTCGGCCGTGGCGACGGTGCCGCCCGCGGCCGGCTTGTCCTCGACGACGACTGGCTGGCCCAGACGCGTCGCGAGCTTGTCGGCGATCGCGCGGCCCAGCACGTCGATCGAGCTGCCGGCGGGCGCCGACATCAGGAACCTGATCGGCCGCTCCGGCCAGCTCTGCGCGGCAGCGGAGGCCGTTGTCAGCGCCGCGAAGACAAGTGCGAGAACCGATCGTGCAAGCATGGGGGCGCTCCGGGGCGTCGCTGTTGCGGTAAGGGACGGTGTGCAGCGGTGCGAGGAGGGATCAGCCGTCGACGCGGCCGCAGACCAGGTACTCGAGCAGCGCCTTCTGTGCGTGCAGGCGATTCTCCGCCTCGTCCCAGACGACGCTCTGCGGTCCGTCGATCACCTCGGCGGCGACCTCCTCGCCGCGGTGCGCGGGCAGGCAGTGCATGAACAGGGCGTCGGGCGCCGCTTCGCGCATCATCGCGCCGTCGACCTGCCAGGGCGCGAATGCGCGCAGGCGGGCGTCGTTCTCAGCCTCGTAGCCCATGCTCGTCCACACGTCGGTCGTGACGAGATCGGCGCCGCGGCAGGCCGCGCGCGGATCGTCGTGGCAGCTGTAGTGCGCGGCGCCGGAGGCGCCGGCGATTGCAGGGTCCATTCCGTAGCCCGGGGGGGTCGAGACGTTGACGTGGAAGCCGAAGATCTGCGCGGCCTGCAGCCACGTGTAGCAGACGTTGTTCGCATCGCCGATCCAGGCCACCGTCCGGCCCTGGATCGAGCCGCGATGCTCGATCCAGGTATAGATGTCGGCCAGGATCTGGCAGGGGTGGTACTCGTTGGTGAGGCCGTTGATCACCGGCACCCGCGAATGGTCGGCGAAGCGCTCGATGAGCGACTGGCCGAAGGTGCGGATCATCACGACGTCGACCATCCGGGAGACCACGCGCGCGACGTCCTCGATCGGCTCGCCGCGTGCGAGCTGGGTGTCACTGCGTGTCAGGTTGATGGCGATGCCGCCCAGCTGGTTCATTCCCGCCTCGAACGAGACGCGGGTGCGCGTCGACGCTTTCTCGAACACCATTGCGAGCGTCCGGTCGCGCAGCGGCTGATAGAGCTCGTAGCGCTTGAACCGGTCCTTGATCCAGCGCGTGCGCTCGAACAGGTGCTCGAACTCGTCGCGGGAGAAGTCGCGGAACTGCAGGAAATGCCTGGGCGCCGTCACGGCCATCGCATGCGTCGCGACGCGTGCGCGCCGCCGACACTCGTCAAATCAAAAGTCTAGCACGCAGCCGCCTCGCGACTGCCGCCACCGTCGCCGGCGCTCCCGACGGCATCCGGTCGACCGTGTCGAGGGCGCGCGCGTCGTCACCGAGGTCGACCAGCGCGGCGTCCGCGAGCTTGCGCGCGGGGGTACGCCCGCTCGGGTTCGCGGAAATGCTGTGCCCAGAGCGCTGCTGCGGCGGCGTTCATCGGGTCGATAGGCGGATCACAAACGATCAGGGCGCCCTGGAAGGCGCCCTGACTTCGATCGCGCTGCGCCGTCGCCGGCTAGGGCATCGCCTTGATCGCCTGCGCCAGTCGCGACTTGGTTCGCGAGGCGAGATTCTTGTGGACGATCTTCTTTTCGGCGATCCTGTCGATGACCGCCTGCGACTGGCGCATCTCGGTCGTCGCGGCCGCCTTGTCGCCGGTCGTGATCGCCTTCTTCACCTTCTTGACCGCGGTGCGCAGCGCCGACTTCAGGCTGGCGTTGCGCATGCGCGTCGCCTCCGCCTGTCGGGCGCGCTTGCGGGCCTGCGCCGAATTGGCCATGACTCTTGATCCTTGGTCGAAATGATGCAGCGGATCGCTGCGCAGCCGGCTGTTCCGCAAACCCCGCGAAACGCGGGCGTGGAGGGGCCGACAAAGACCGCGCATAATACGCGGTTTTTGCTCTGCCAGCAAATACTTGCCTGGCGTGGCCTCGTCCGAGGGCGCGGCGCCGCGCCCGGCCTGCAGCCGCCCGATTCTCCCGAACCGCCGCCCAATCTCCCTTGAACCTGCTGCGAACCCTGTCGACCGTCAGCGCAATGACGCTGCTGTCGCGCATTGCCGGACTCCTGCGCGAAACGCTCAAGGCCACCGTGTTCGGCGCCGGTCTGCAGATGGACGCGTTCGAGGCCGCCTTCAGGCTGCCGAACCTGCTGCGCCGCCTGTTCGCCGAGGGTGCCTTCTCCCAGGCCTTCGTACCGATCCTCGCCGAATATCAGCGCAAGAAGGGCGTCGCCGCCACGCGCAAGCTGGTCGGCGACGTGGGCACGCTGCTGGCGGTCGTCCTGCTCCTGGTTTCGGTCGCCGGATCGATCGCGGCGCCCTGGCTCGTCTATGTGCTTGCAGGAGGTTTCGCGAAGACGCCCGGCAAGGTCGAGCTCACCGCACAGATGATCCGGATCGTCTTTCCCTACATCCTGTTCATATCGCTGGTGTCGCTCGCCGGCGGCGTCCTCAACGTCCACCGGCGATTCGCGATTCCTGCCTTTACGCCGGTACTTCTCAACCTGTCGATCATCGCTTCGACGATTTTTCTCGCACGCTGGTTCGCGGAGCCGATCAAGGCGCTGGCCTGGGGTGTGGCCATCGGCGGCGTTGCGCAGCTTGCGCTGCAGGTCGTTCCGCTGATGCGCATTGGCATGCTTCCGAGACCGGGATTCGATTGGCGCGACGAAGGCGTGCGCCGCGTGCTGGCCGCGATGGGGCCGGCGGTGGTCGGGACCTCGGCGGCCCAGATCTCGGCATTGCTCAACACCCAGCTCGCGGCGCTGCTGGGCGACGGCCGCATCTCGTGGATCACCTACGCCGATCGCCTGATGGAATTCCCGAGCGCGCTGCTGGGCGTCGCGCTGGGCACGGTCCTGCTGCCGTCGCTCGCGCAGCATTACAGCGACGACGACCACCACGAATATTCTGCGCTGCTCGACTGGGGCCTGCGTCTCGCGTTCCTGCTTGCACTGCCGGCCGCGATCGCGCTGGGGATGCTCGCGATTCCACTGGTATCGACGCTCTACCACTACGGCCGGTTCACGATCGACGACGTGATGCAGACGCGCGCTGCGCTGCTCGGCTACAGCGTCGGGTTGCCGGCGCTGATCCTGGTCAAGATCCTTGCGCCCGGCTTCTACGCGCGGCAGGTGATGAAGACCCCGGTGAAGATCGCTTTCTTCACCGTCCTGGTGACCCAGGCGATGGCGGTCACGCTCGCGTGGCCGCTCGGACTCCAGCAGGGGGGGCTCACGCTGGCCACGAGCCTCGGCGCCTGCTGCAATGCAGGGTTGCTGCTGTGGTTCCTGCGGCGCAAGGGCTACTACCGGCCCCAGCCCGGCTGGCCGGCGTTCGCGCTCAAAGTGCTGGTCGCGGTCGGCGCGCTCGCCGCGCTGCTCGCGTGGCTTTCAGGCACCGATGCCTCGTGGCTGCACGCCGGGATTCTGAGCAGGGTCGGCCGCCTCGCGATCATGATCGTCGCCGGGGGCCTCGTCTACTTCGGCGTCCTGTTCGCGCTGGGATTCCGGGTCGCGCATTTCAGCCGCCGCGAGGCGCCGCTACCGGCCACCGTCCCGCAGGAGCCGGACGACGGGCAGTGATGCACACGGGCCCCGGCGCGGGAGCCGTGGCGACGCGCCCGCTGCGAAGCGCGGCCCTCCTTGGCCGCTCGCGGTACGGACCCGGACCGAAGGCCGCTAATCAGTTCGGCCCGCTGCCTTTGCGGTGCGGGCAGCGCGGCTTCGTGCAATCGGCGTAGAGGTAGAGCGCGTGCTCGCTGATCGCGAATCCGCGATCCTTCGCGATCCGCGCCTGGCGCTTCTCGATCTCGGCGTCGTAGAACTCTTCGACGCGGCCGCATTGCATGCAGACGAGATGGTCGTGATGCTTGCCCTCGTTCAGCTCGAAGACCGCCTTGCCGGACTCGAAATGATGGCGGACGAGCAGGCCCGCCTGCTCGAACTGCGTCAGCACCCGATAGACGGTGGCGAGTCCGATGTCGAGCCCTTCGGCCAGCAGCAGCTTGTAGACATCCTCGGCAGTCAGATGACGGACCTTCGATGTCTCGAACAGGTTGATGATCTTGAGGCGCGGAACCGTCGCCTTCAACCCTGCGCTCTTGAGGTCCTGGGATGTGCTCATTGAGGGCCCCGGAGGGCGGCGTGGCGTGAATCGTCACGGCTATAATAGCGATTTGCCCGGATGATTCCCATAGTGCAGCCCCGAACGACATCCCCCGGCGCGCGCACGCTCGCCGCCGCAGTGGCGTTTGCAGCCGCCGTCGCCGGCCTCGGCGGCTGCGCGACGGCGGACCAGTACCTGCCGACGTGGCGTTCGTTGGGCGTGTACAAGATCGACATCAACCAGGGCAACTACCTGTCGCAGGACATGGTCGACAAGCTCAAGGTCGGGATGACGCAGCAGCAGGTGCGCCTCATCCTCGGAACGCCGCTGATCGAGTCGCCGTTCCGCAGGGACCGCTGGGACTACGTCTACGAGTTCGCGAAGCAGGGTGACCTGCGCGAGCACCGCAATTTCACCGTCTGGTTCGCCGACGGCAAGGTGACTCGCTGGGAAGGCGACAAGATGCCGGCGTCGGTCGTCGAGCTCAACCGCTCCGCCGCCGCCAAGGCGCTGCCCCCCAAGGGCTCGGCGGGCGCGGGATGGTGGGACCGTCTGCTCGACATCTTCCGCAAGAAGTGACGATTCAATGACCGCGCAAGTAAAGCGCGTGCGGGTTGCGATCGCCGGCGCCGGTGGGCGGATGGGACAGGCGTTGATCGACGCCGTGGCCGCCGCGTCCGGAATCGAGCTCGCGGCCGCGCTCGACGTCGCGGGCAGCCCGGCACTTGGATCCGATGCCGGCGCACGCAGTGGCCGGACGACCGGCATCCGGATCGCTGCCGACATCGACGCTGCGCTGCGCACCTCGGATGTCCTGATCGATTTCACCCGTCCCGCAGGCACCCTCGCGCACCTGGCCGCATGCGAGCGGCTCGGTGTCGCGGCGGTCGTGGGAACCACGGGGTTCGATCCTGCCGCCAGGGACGAGATCGTCGAGCGTTCGCGCCGGGTACCGATCGTCTTCGCGCCGAACATGAGCGTCGGCGTCACTGTCCTGACCGAGCTGGTCGAGCTCGCGGCCGCGCGCCTCGGATCCGAGTTCGACATCGAGATCGTCGAGATGCATCACCGGCACAAGGTCGATGCGCCATCGGGCACGGCGCTGCGCCTCGGCGAGGCGGCGGCCAAGGGTGCGGGCCTGTCGCTGGCGGAGCACGCTGTCTACGCGCGTGAAGGCACGACCGGCGAGCGCAAGCCCGGGGCGATCGGCTTCGCCACCCTGCGCGGAGGTGACGTCGTGGGTGAGCACACGGTGGTCTTCGCCGGCCCTGGCGAGCGCGTCGAGCTCACGCATCGCGCAAGCTCGCGCGGCAATTTCGCCGCCGGCGCACTGCGCGCTGCGCGGTTCGTCGCCGCCAAGCGCGCCGAGCGGGTCACCGGCCTTTTCGACATGGCCGACGTGCTCGGCATTCGCTGAGCGCCTCCGGCGGAAATCCGGGACGCACCACGTTTAAAAACGGGGACGCACCACGTTTTCCCTCCGTTGAAGCGCTTGCGCACTACGGCGACGGAAAACGTGGTGCGTCCCCGTTTTTAAACGTGGTGCGTCCCGGATTTCCTGGGGCGGGGACTATGCGGCGACGCGTTCGCGCGTACCGAGCCGATCGATCTCGATCGCGGCCTTGGCCAGCGCCGCCTGCCGGTCCGCGTCGCTGATCGCAAGGCCTTCGGCATAGACGAACTCGACGTCGGTGATCCCGAGGAAACCCAGGAAGTCGCGCACGTACGCCGTCTGCAGGTCGCGGGGCGTACCTGCATAGAGTCCGCCGCGGGTCGCGAACACGTAAGCCTTCTTGCCGGTCAGCATCCCGACGGGACCGTTCTCGGTGTAGCGGAACGTGACGCCGGCACGGGCGATGTGGTCGAAATATGCCTTGAGCACCGATGGGATTCCGAAGTTGTACATCGGGAGGCCCAGAACGATCGTGTCCGCGCGCTTCAGTTCCGCGATGAGGACGTCCGACGCGGCGACGACGGCCCGCTGCTCCGCCGTGCGCGCCTCGGACTTGGCGAGAAAGGCCCCGAAGCGCTCGGCGGTAAGGTGCGGCACCGGGTCACGCGCCAGGTTGCGCACGATGATTTCGGTCCGCGGTTCGGTGGCGCGGCGTCTGGCCACGAACGCGTCCGCGAGTCGGCTCGATTGTCCGGCGTCGCCGAAAATGCTGGTCTTCAGTTGTAGCAAAGTCATGGCATCGATCCTCGGAATCGAGCGTCATTGCCCGATACCTTCATTGTTCTATTCAATGGTTCAATTAAAAAGCGCAAAATGTCGATCCAAACAATCCATAATTTGGATCAATGATCTCGAAAACGGATTCTTCCGGGCGTGCCCCGCCCCGCGCGGGTGACGAGCGGGCGGGAACCCCCGAGCCGCGCGTCACGCTGGAGCAGTGGCAGGCGCTGGTCGCCGTCGTGGACGCCGGGAGCTATGCGAAGGCGTCGCAGGCGCTCCACAAGAGCCAATCGACGCTTACCTATGCCGTGCAGAAACTCGAGTCGCTGCTCGGGGTCAAGGCATTCGAAATCCGCGGCCGCAGGGCGGTCCTGACGCCGACCGGCGGCATGCTGCACCGGCGCGCGAAGATCCTGCTCGACGAGGCGCGCGGTATCGAGCAAGCGGCGAAGATCGTGTCGGCGGGCTGGGAACCGGAAATCCGGATCGCGGCGGACATCGTCTTTCCATATGACCTCCTGCTCGAGGCTTTCGATCGCTTCGGCGCCGAGAGTCCGCACACGCGGATCGAGCTGATCGAATCGGTGTTGATGGGCAGCAGCGAGGCGCTGACCGAGCGGCGCGCGGACCTCGCGATCAGCGGGCAGGTCCCGCAGGGTCACGCGTTCGAGGCGCTCGCCCGCCTGCGCCTGATCCCTGCCGCACATCCGGACCACGCGCTGCACCGGCTCGCTCGCCCGCTGACGCAGCGCGACCTGCGCGGCCAGCGCCAGCTGGTCGTGCGCGAGTCGGACGCCAGACGCGCGACCAAGCCGACGCTCGAGGCTGCGCAGCGCTGGACGGTGAGCCACATCTCGACGTCAATCACGGCGGCGACGATGGGGCTCGGTTTTGGATGGTATGCGGAGGATCGCATCCGGCGCGAGCTCGCCGCCGGCACCCTGAAGGAGCTTCCGATGCGCGACGGCGGCGAGCGCTTCATCGAGCTCTACCTCGTGTACGCTGATCGCGACAATGCCGGCCCCGGCACGTTGCGGCTTGCGCAGATCGTCCGCGAGCGTACTGAAGAGGCGTGCTCGCGCCGGGGCACGACCGGCAGGACGACCCGAGGAGGCGGAGGGGATCGTGGACAATCCGTTTGATCTGGGCGAGCGCATCGCGCTGGTCACCGGGGGCGGCTCAGGGCTGGGGCTCGGGATCGCGCGGGCGCTCGGGCGAGCCGGTGCGCAGGTCGTGCTGAACGGCCGCAATGCCGGAAAGCTCGACGCTGCCGCCGCGGACCTCGCGCGTGAAGGACTCGCGGTCTCGGTGCAGGCGTTCGATGTCGGCGATGCCGCCGCGGTCGGCGCGGGCATCAGCGCGATCGAGCAGCGCCACGGCAGCGTCGACATCCTCGTCAACAATGCCGGCGTCAATCACCGCGCGGCGCTGGACGCGATGACACTCGAGGCATGGCGGGAGGTCCAGGCGGCGAACGTCGAGGGCCCGTTCCTGGTGACGCGCGCGGTCCTGCCCGGCATGAAGGCGCGGCGCCGCGGCAAGATCATCAACCTGTGCTCGCTCGCCGCCGATCTCGGCAGGCCGCGGATCGTCGCCTATGCGGCGAGCAAGGGTGCGCTGCGGATGCTGACGCGCGCGCTCGCCGTGGAGGTCGCGCCGTTCAACGTGCAGGTGAACGGCATCGTCCCGGGGTTCGTGAACACCGACATGAACGCCGACGTGATGGCCGATCCTGAGTTCGTCGCATGGGTCGAGCGGCGCACCCCCGCGGGCCGCTGGGCGGTGCCCGACGACATCGCGGGCGGGGCGGTGTTCCTGGCGTCGGCGGCGGCGGATTACGTCACCGGACACCTGCTTCACATCGACGGCGGATTCGCGGCATCGTATTGAGCGACCGGGCGTTTTCCGGTAGAATCCACAAGCTTCGGAGCGGGGAAGGGAAACCTTCCCCGTTTGCACGTCCAGAGCGCGCAACGCGCGCCTCGCGGCATGCGCGCAATGCGCCCGTGGTGACCCTGTCTGCCTCCTGATCGAGCTCGCGATGACCGCCGAGGAAGCCTCCGCCACGATGCCCGCGCTGTTCCCGGCTCGCACGCAGGGAATCCTCGCGCTGGCGGATGGAACGGTGCTCCGGGGCCGTGCGATCGGTGCGAGCGGGCATGCGGTCGGCGAGGTCGTATTCAACACCGCGATGACCGGGTACCAGGAGATCCTGACCGACCCGTCGTACGCGGGCCAGATCGTCACCCTGACGTACCCGCACATCGGCAACGTCGGCGTGAACCCGGAAGACGCCGAGTCGCGGCGCGTGTTTGCCGCCGGTCTCGTCGTCCGCGACGTTCCATCGCTCGCGTCGAACTGGCGCAGCAGCGAGGACCTGCCGACGTACCTGCGCCGGGCGGGCGTCGTCGGCATCGCCGACGTCGACACCCGCAGGTTGACGCGCATCCTGCGTGAAGGCGGCGCGCAGAACGCCTGCATCGCAGCGGCGACGAAGATCACCGATGCCGACGTCGCCGATGCCATCGCCCGCGCGCGCGCGGCGCCGTCGATGGCGGGGCTGGACCTGGCGAAGGTGGTCTCGTGCAGCGAGCCCCACGCCTGGACATCGGGCGCATGGAGTCTCGGCACCGGCTACCGCAACGCCGGCGAGCACAGGTTCCACGTCGTCGCCTACGACTTCGGTATCAAGCACAACATCCTGCGCCTGCTCGCGGAGCGCCGCTGCCGCCTGACGGTCGTGCCGGCGCAGACCTCGGCGCGCGATGCGCTGGCGCTCGCGCCGGACGGCATCTTCCTGTCGAACGGCCCGGGCGACCCCGAGCCCTGCGATTACGCGATCGCTGCGATTGGCGAACTCGTCGATGCCGCGATCCCGGTGTTCGGCATCTGCCTCGGGCACCAGTTGCTGGCGCTCGCCTCGGGCGCGCGCACGGTGAAAATGAAATTCGGGCACCACGGCGCGAACCACCCGGTGCTCGACCGTGACACCGGGCGGGTCGTGATCACCAGCCAGAACCACGGCTTCGCCGTCGATGCCGCATCGCTGCCCCCGAACCTGCGCGTGACCCACGTGTCGCTGTTCGACGGCAGCCTGCAGGGCATCGCGCGCACCGACCGGCCGGCGTTCAGCTTCCAGGGGCATCCGGAAGCGAGCCCCGGACCGCACGACGTCGCGTACCTGTTCGATCGCTTCGCGAAGATGATGGAGAAGAGGTAGCCGTGCCGAAGCGGACCGACATCCAGAGCATCCTGATCATCGGCGCCGGCCCGATCATCATCGGGCAGGCCTGCGAGTTCGACTATTCGGGGGCGCAGGCCTGCAAGGCGCTGAAGGAGGAGGGCTACCGCGTCGTCCTGGTCAACTCGAATCCGGCGACGATCATGACCGACCCGGAGATGGCGGATGTCACGTACATCGAGCCGATCACCTGGCAGATGGTCGCGAGCATCATCGAGCGCGAGCGTCCCGACGCGCTGCTGCCGACCATGGGCGGACAGACGGCGCTGAACTGCGCGCTGGACCTCGCGCGCGAGGGCGTGCTGACCAAGTTCGACGTCGAGCTGATCGGTGCGTCGAAGAAGGCGATCGACAAGGCCGAGGACCGCGAGAAGTTCAAGGCGGCGATGACGCGGATCGGGCTGGGCTCGGCCCGCTCGGGCATTGCCCACAACCTCGAGCAGGCGCTCGACGTCCAGGGCCAGATCGGCTTCCCCGCCGTGATCCGCCCGTCGTTCACGCTCGGGGGCACCGGCGGCGGGATCGCCTACAACAAGGACGAGTTCGTCGAGATGTGCAAGCGCGGGCTCGATGTCTCGCCGACGCACGAGCTCCTGATCGAGGAATCGCTGCTCGGGTGGAAAGAGTTCGAGATGGAGGTCGTCCGCGACCGCAAGGACAACTGCATCATCGTCTGCTCGATCGAGAACCTCGACCCGATGGGCGTGCACACCGGGGACTCGATCACCGTCGCGCCGGCGCAGACGTTGACCGACAAGGAATACCAGATCATGCGCGATGCGTCGGTCGCGGTGCTGCGCGAGATCGGCGTCGACACCGGCGGCTCGAACGTCCAGTTCGCGATCAACCCCGCCGACGGCCGCATGCTCGTCATCGAGATGAATCCGCGCGTGTCGCGCAGTTCGGCGCTGGCTTCGAAGGCGACCGGATTCCCGATCGCCAAGATCGCCGCCAAGCTTGCCGTCGGCTACACGCTCGACGAG
The DNA here is from genome assembly GCA_018971195.1 of Betaproteobacteria bacterium. Taxonomy (GTDB): domain Bacteria; phylum Pseudomonadota; class Gammaproteobacteria; order Burkholderiales; family Casimicrobiaceae; genus VBCG01. The sequence continues at coordinate 2,980 of JAGXBK010000015.1, read as the reverse complement.
CTTTCGAACGACATCACGGGCACCCATGGCGACCACTTCATGCCGGCGTCCTTCGAGCCGACGATCGACTACGTCGTCACCAAGGTCCCGCGTTTCGCCTTCGAGAAGTTCAAGCAGGCCGACGATCGGCTCACGACGCAGATGAAGTCGGTCGGCGAGGTGATGGCGATCGGGCGCACGTTCAAGGAGTCGCTGCAGAAGGCGCTGCGCGGCCTCGAGGTCGGCGTCGACGGCTTCAACCTCAAGACCGTCGATCCGGAGACCATCGCCGACGAGCTCGCGTATCCGCGCGGCGAGCGCCTCTGGTACGTCGCCGACGCGTTCGGCATCGGCATGAGCGTCGACGAGCTGCACGGCCACACGAAGATCGATCCGTGGTTCCTGTCGCAGATCAAGGAGATCGTCGACGTCGAGCTCGAGCTCGAGAAGCGTGGGCTCGACGCGCTGGGCCGGGACGAGCTGCGCGAGCTGAAGCGCATGGGGTTCTCCGACCGGCGCATCGCGTTCCTGTGCCAGTCGACCGAAGCCGCGGTACGCGCTCACCGGCACGCGCTGGGCGTGCGCCCGGTCTACAAGCGCGTCGACACCTGCGCGGCCGAATTCTCGACGCGCACCGCGTACATGTACTCGACCTACGAGGAGGAATGCGAGGCGCAGCCGACCGGCCGGAAGAAGGTGATGGTGCTGGGCGGCGGTCCGAACCGCATCGGTCAGGGAATCGAGTTCGACTACTGCTGCGTGCACGCGGCGATGGCGCTTTCGGCCGACGGCTACGAGACGATCATGGTCAACTGCAATCCCGAGACCGTCTCGACCGACTACGACACGTCCGACCGGCTGTATTTCGAGCCCCTGACGCTGGAGGACGTCCTCGAGATCGTCCATGTTGAGAAGCCCTGGGGCGTCATCGTCCAGTACGGTGGGCAGACGCCGCTGAAGCTCGCGCGCGACCTCGAGGCCAACGGCGTGCCGATCATCGGAACCTCTCCGGACATGATCGACATGGCCGAGGATCGCGAGCGCTTCCAGCAGATGCTTCACCGCGTGGGCCTGCGGCAGCCACCGAATCGCACGGCACGCAACGAGGCCGCTGCGCTGGCCGCCGCCGAGGAGATCGGCTACCCGCTGGTCGTGCGGCCATCGTACGTGCTCGGCGGGCGCGCGATGGAGATCGTCCACGAGCCGCGCGACCTCGAGCGGTACATGAAGGAGGCGGTCAAGGTGTCCAACGACAGCCCGGTGCTGCTGGACCGTTTCCTGAACGACGCGATCGAGGTCGACGTCGATGCGGTGTCGGACGGAAGCGATGTCGTCATCGGCGGCATCATGGAGCACATCGAGCAGGCGGGCGTCCATTCGGGCGATTCGGCGTGCTCGCTGCCGCCATACTCGCTGTCGCCGGCGCTGCAGGACGAGCTGCGGCGCCAGACCGTGGTCATGGCCAGGGAGCTCGGGGTCGTCGGCCTGATGAACGTCCAGTTCGCAATCCAGAACGACCGGGACAGCGGTCCGGTCGTCTACGTACTCGAGGTCAATCCGCGCGCGTCGCGAACGGTGCCCTACGTGTCCAAGGCGACCGGACGGCCACTGGCGAAGATCGCCGCTCGCTGCATGGCAGGCACGACATTGCGCGACCAGGGCGTGACCGGCGAGATCGTGCCGAAGTATTTCTCGGTGAAGGAAGCGGTCTTCCCGTTCATCAAGTTCCCCGGCGTCGACACGATCCTCGGCCCGGAAATGAAGTCGACCGGCGAGGTGATGGGTGTGGGCGAAACCTTCGCCGAGGCGTTCCTCAAGAGCCAGGTCGCCGCGGGCGTGAGGCTGCCGCACGAGGGACGGGTGTTCATCAGCCTCAAGAACAGCGACAAGCCGCGCGCGATCGAGATCGCGCGCCAGCTCGTGACACTCGGCTACCAGCTGGTGGCGACGAAGGGCACCGCCGCCGCGCTGACCGCCGCCGGCGTTCCGGTGACGCCGGTCAACAAGGTTGCGGAAGGGCGCCCGCACATCGTCGACATGATCAAGAACGACGAGATCGCGCTGGTCGTCAACACGGTCGAGGAAAGACGCGCGGCCATCCAGGACAGCTACGCGATCCGCCGCGCCGCGCTTACCGACCAGGTGCCGACCTACACGACGCTCGCAGGCGCACGCGCCGCGGCCACCGGCATGGCGCACATGCGCGACCTCGTTCCCTATTCGATCCAGGCGCTCCACGCCGCGCTCTGAGACGCGGGCGCCGCCCCGGCAAACTGCAGCGCGTGCGCCGCGCTGGTTGCGGATCGGCGAATCGCGTAGAATGCACATTCCGGCCGGAGGCGGTTACCGCTTCCGGTCGTTCGCTTTTTGGGGAATCCGAATGAGCAAGGTTCCGATGACGGTCGAAGGTGCGGCGCGCCTCAGGGCCGAGCTGCACAAGCTGCGGACGGTCGACAGGCTGGCCGTGATCCAGGCGATCGCCGATGCGCGTTCGCACGGCGACCTGTCGGAGAATGCCGACTACGATGCGGCCAAGGAGCGCCAGGGATTCATCGAGGGCCGCATCTCCGAGATCGAGTCCAAGCTCGCCAACGCCCAGGTGATCGATCCCGCGGCCATCGACGCCGACGGCCGCGTCGTGTTCGGCGCGACAGTGGAGATCGAGGACGTTGCAAGCGGCCACCGCAAGGCCTATCAGATCGTCGGCGACGACGAGGCCGACATCAAGGCCTCCAAGATCTCGGTCAATTCACCCATCGCCCGCGCGCTGATCGGCAAGACCGAAGGCGACACCGCCGACGTGCAGGCGCCCGGCGGCGTGACGAGCTACGAGGTCGTTGCCGTCCGCTACGCCTGACCGGGCGTCCGCGCCCCGGAGCCCGCTCCCTGCCGGGGCCCGCCGCCGGCGCTCGAGCGCAGCATCGCCGTCGCCGCCGTCGGCCGCCTGCGGCAGCGCTAGCGCGCGCGCCGGCGGCGGGGCGCTGCGGCGCGTGGAACCCCC
>JAGXBK010000014.1 GCA_018971195.1 Betaproteobacteria bacterium | reverse complement strand
TCTGGCTGTAGACCAGGACCGCGCGGCAGGCCGCCTCCGCGCCTGCGCGATCGCCCCGCTTTGCCAGCTCCGCGGCCTGCTGCAGGGCGGCGCCGACGCGGTCGACCAGCGCATCGCGGTGGCTCGCCCACTTGGCGTAGATGCGGTCGCGGAACGCCGCGAAGCGCGCATCGTCGTGATTCACGCCCGCGCCCGCTCCCGCAGTGCCGATGTCCGCGCGCCACTCGAACGTGGCCCGCGGCTCGAAGTCGAAGCGGGTGTGCTGCGCGCACTGGAGGAAGAAATCCCAATCCTCGAGGATCTCGAGCGACTCGTCGAACCGGCAACCAAGCGCGACCAGCTCGCGCGAGAACAGCGTCATCGACAAGTGGATGAAATTGCGCTCATAGAGCTGTTGCAGCGCGAACGGCTGCCCCAGCGGCAGCATGCTGCCATCGGACAACCGCGCCCGCGCCGGCGAGCAGATCAGCCGCGCGACCCCGGCACGATCGCGTGCACCGATGAGGCTCGACACATGATCGGGGTCGAGGACATCATCGTCGTCGAGGAACGTGATCCATTCCCCTGACGAGGCGGCGACCCCGATGTTCGCTGCCTGCGGCCTCGATGCCTGCCGCGCGCATCGGACCAGACGCAGCGGATGCATGCCGACGCGATTCGGCGCATCCGGGTGGCCCGCTCCGCTCGCGGCGACGACCACGACCTCGATGCGCGGATGGTCCTGCATGCCGATCGAATCGAGGGCTGCGCCGAGCGTGGGCCTTGCCATGCTCCGCACGATGACGCTGACGAGCGGTTGCATGACACCATCGGTTGCGATCGCAATCAGCCGCGCAGCGCCGCGAGGCAGGCGTCGCCCACGCTTTCGACCGTACCCAGGCCGTTGACCCGCCGGTAGCGCGGCGCGCGCGGGTCGCCGCTGTGCTCCCAGCGCTCGTAATACGCGATCAGCGGCTCGGTCTGCGAGTGATAGACCACGAGGCGCCTGCGCACCGTGTCTTCCTTGTCGTCCTCGCGCTGGATCAGCGCTTCGCCGGTCACGTCGTCCCTGCCGGCAACCCTGGGCGGCTTGTACTTGACGTGATAAGTGCGGCCGGAGCCGACGTGCACGCGTCGACCGCTCATGCGCTCGACGATGGCCGCGTCGGGGACGTCGATCTCGATCACGTAGTCGACGTCGATGTGGGCATTGCGCAGCGCCTCCGCCTGGGGAAGCGTCCGGGGCACGCCGTCGAGCAGGTAGCCGGGACTGCAGTCGGGCGCCTGCAGGCGGCGCTTGACCAGTCCAATGACGATTTCATCGGAAACCAGCGCGCCGCGGTCCATCAACTCCTTCGCGGCGAGACCCATCGGCGATCCGGCCTTGATCGCCGCCCGCAGCATGTCACCGGTCGATACCTGCGGAATGCCAAAGGTGTTGCAGATCAACGCCGCCTGCGTTCCCTTGCCGGCGCCGGGAGGACCGAGCAGTATCAATCGCATGAGGTTTGCCGGTTGCCTGCGGTCGCGGGTCTGCAGCCGCCCCTGCGGCGATGCCAGCCTCTCGAATGCACGGGCTGTTCGGCATTCTCCCCGCTATGGGCGCGCGCGGTCAATCGCCGTCCGATCGCGACGCAGTGCCGACGAGCGCGCGCACCCGCGCGAGGTCCTCGGCGGTGTCGACACCGGGTGCGGGCGCGCCTCGCGCGATCTCGACGACGATCCGGTGCCCGTGCCACAAGGCGCGCAACTGCTCGAGAGCCTCGAAGCGCTCGATCGCCGCGGGGGCCAGCAGCGGAAACGCCTGCAAGTAGCCGACCCGGTACGCATAGAGCCCGTAATGGCGATAGAGCGGCAGTCCGACGGGGAGGTTGCCGCGATCGGCCGCGAACGCATCGCGCGCCCAGGGTATCGTCGCCCGGCTGAAATAGAGCGCATGCCTGCGCGCGTCGAGCGCCACCTTGACCACGTTCGGATTGAATGCATCTCGCACGTCGTCGATCAGGTGGCAGGCGGTGGCGATCGACGCGTCAGGATGGGCAGCGAGAAGCGCGGCGATCCGCCGCAACAACACCGGATCGAGCAGCGGCTCGTCGCCCTGCACGTTGACGACGGTCTCGTCGACGGCCAGCCCCAGCGACGCGGCCGCTTCGGCCAGGCGGTCGGTACCGGTCGGATGGTCGGCGCGGGTCATGACCGCCTCGATGCCATGTGCGAGCACCGCGTCGGCGATGCGGGCATCGTCGGTGGCGACGACGACGCGCCGTGCGCCGCTTTGTCGCGCGCGCTCGGCTACCCGCACGACCATCGGCTTGCCGCCGATGTCGGCCAGCGGCTTGCCGGGGAGGCGCGTCGATGCGTACCGTGCGGGAATGAGGACGGTGAAGCTCACTCCTTGAGCGCTTCCCATTCCTCGGGCGAGAGCTTGCGCGCCTCCTCCTCGAGCATCACCGGTATGCCTTCGCGGATCGGGTAGGCGAGCCGCGCCGAGCGTGAGATCAGCTCCTGGCGTTCCCGATCAAGGATCAGCGGGCCCTTGGTCACCGGGCACACGAGCATTTCGAGTAGCTTGGGATCCACGCAGCTTCTCCACGACGGCATCGATTAACGCCCGGTCGACGGACACCCGGATCGGCAGCATCCACATGCGCGGATCGCCGAACTCTCGGCATTTTACCGCGTCCTTTTCGGTCATCAGGATTGCGCGCGCGCCCGGAAACGCAACGTCCGCGCGACGATACCGATGGTGGTCGCCGAACGCATGCGTCCGCGGATCGAGGCCCAGGCGCGCGAGCTGGTCGAAGAACCGCTGCGGATTCCCGATGCCCGCGATCGCGACCAGGTCCGGACCCCGCAGGCGATCCGAGTCGGTGACGATCGCCGGATCGGCGACGTTGCGCCACGGCTGCGGCTGCTGGATCATCGAATAGACCGCTGGAAATCCGGGACGGACCCGGTTTTCCACACGCATGCCGGGAAGCCCGGGGACGGCCCCGATTCTCGCCTCCCGCTCGGCGCCCGCCGGGTCCCGGGCCGGCGCCGCAACGGCTTCGCCGGTCCGCAGCTCGACCAGCGCGTCGACCGACGCAAGGCGCGAGACCGGCTCGCGCAGCGGCCCCGCGGGCAGCAGCAGGCCATTGCCGTTGCCGCGCGCCCCGTCGACGACCGCGATCTCGACATCGCGGTCGAGCGCGTAGTGCTGCAGGCCGTCGTCGCAGACGATCACGTCGACCCCGGGATGTGCAGCGAGCAGCGCAAGGGCGGCGGCGGCGCGACTGCGGCCGACGCATACCGGCGCGCCGGACGCCGCGAGGATCGGCGGCTCGTCCCCGACGTCGCGTGCGCGGTCGCCCGGCAGCACGACGCGCGGCGCGCGGTCGCGCCGGCCGTAGCCGCGACTGACGATTCCGGGATGGAAGCCCCGCTCGCGCAATGCGCCGACCAGGGCGATGACCAGCGGCGTCTTGCCCGCCCCGCCCACCGCAATGTTGCCGACGATCACGACCGGGACCGGCAGGCGGGTCCGGCGCAGCCGGCCCGCGCGATAGGCGGCGCGGCGCAGCGCGGAGAGGGCAGCGAACACCCACGACAGCGGCAGCAGCAGCGCTGCGGGCAGCGTGATGCGCGGTTGCCACCACGCGCGCTGCAGCGTTTCGCCGATGCCCACGGGTCAGGATCGGCGCCGCGCGACGGACCGGGCGGGATCCGCGACGGGGCCGCGGGCACCACGCGGGCCGGCGCCCGCCGGACCGCGCCGCACGCCCGTCATTTTCGCGCAGCCGACGACGACTGGGTCGCGAACGTGATGTGGGTGACGCCGGCGTCGCGCGCGGCCTCCATGATGTGGACCACCATCTGCTGCGTCGCCTGCGCATCGGCGTTGATGACGACGACCGGCTCCCTGGCATCGCCCGCCGCCTGCTTCAGCATGCCCGCCATCGAGGCGACGGATGTGAACAGGAACGGTGCACCGCCCTGGATCGAATAGCGGCCCTGCGCGTCGAGCCCGACGTTGATCTCGTGCGGGCGCTGCTTCGCCTGGTCGGCGTCGGCCTGCGGCAGGGTGATCTGCAACTCGGCGATGCGCTGATAGGTCGTCGTCACCATCAGGAAGATCAGGATCACCAGCATCACGTCGATCAACGGGATGAAGTTGATCTCGGGATCGTCCCGCGTGCGATTGCCGCGCAGGTTCATCGCGTCACTTCCGCTCGCCGTGGGCGAAATCGACCAGCTTGATCGCCTGCTGCTCCATCTCGATGACCAGCGCGTCGACCTTGGCGCGGAAATGGCGGTAGAAGATCATGCTCGGGATCGCGACGATCAGGCCCATCGCCGTGTTGTACAGCGCGATCGAGATGCCGTGGGCGAGCTCGATCGGATTCGAGCCGCTCGCCGACTGCGAGCCGAAGATCTCGATCATCCCGATCACCGTGCCGAACAACCCGAGCAGCGGTGCCATCGCCGCAATCGTGCCCAGCGTCGTGAGGAAGCGCTCGAGCTCGTGCGTGACCAGCCGCCCGACTTCCTCGATCGCCTCCTTCATCACCGGCCGCGGGCTCCTCACGTTGGCGAGGCCGGCGGCGAGGATGCGGCCCAGCGGTCCCTGCTCGGCCGTCCGCGCCAGCAGGTCCTGCGTCGCACCCGTGTGCTTGAATTCGACCAGCACATGGTCGACCATGCCGCGCGGCGCGACGACGCTCTGGCGCAGCGACCACAGGCGCTCGAGGATCAGCGCGAGCGCCGTGACCGATGCGATGATCAGCGGCCAGATCGGCCAGCCCGCTGCCTCGATGATTGACCACACGTTGCGAATGCTCCTCGATCGCCTGCCTGGTTGCGATTGCCGGAGCCAAGGCCCGGCGACGCTGAAATGTAGCTTGGCTCGCCCGCGCTAAGCAACCTCGCGCAACGGAGGGTGCAAGGCCGCCTCGCCGGCGCAGTCGCGACTCACCGCGCCCGCGCGCCCGGGCGGGCGCGACGGCCGCCCGGATCGGCGATCGTGGCGCTGACGGCCGCGCCGGCCAGGATGATCACCCAGCACAGGTAGATCCACAGCAGGAAGATCGGCAGCGCCGACAGCGCGCCGTAGATCGCCTGGTAGGTCGATATGCGCGTCACGTACCACGCGAACGCGTGCTTCGCGGCCTCGAGCGCGGCCGCAGCGAGCGCCCCTGCAATCGCGGCGGGCGCCAATCCCACGGGCCGCGCCGGGACAATCTTGTACAGCAGCGTGAGCCCGGCGAGCGAGAACGCGAAGGGCAGCATCCGCACGATGCTCTCGCCCGAGGTCCGGTGGATCGGCACGACCGCCAGCGAGTGCACGACCAGCCAGGTCGTGATCGAGATGCTGGCGCCGATCAGCACCGGGCCCGTGGTCAGGCCGATCGTGTACACGAGCAGCCGCCTCCCCAGCGAACGGCCCTGGCGGATGCCCCAGATCGCGTTGATCTCGCGCTCCACGGTCGCGATGGCGAGCCCGGCGCTCAGCGCGATCACCGCGATCGAGACCCCGGTCAGTCGCGAGGCCTGCTCGGCGAATTCGATGACGCGGGCGCGGACCTCGGCGGCCGCGCTGAACGGCAGCAGGTGGCGGAGCATGAACTGCTCGAGCGCCTTCAACCAATCCTCGAATATCGGGAACCGGGCGACGAACGCGAGGGTGACTGTCGCGAGCGGCACGATCGCGAGCAGCGTCGTGAACGACAGGCTGCCTGCGGTGCGGGCAAGGTCGATGTCGCGCATGCGGGCCGCGACCTTGGAAACGAACCGGAATGGATTGGCGGTCAAGCGCGATGCGGGCGCGGCGACATGGTGTGGCCGCGCCCGGTGCGGATCGGAGCGCGCCGATTATCGCAGGTCGACCCGCCGGCAATGGCGTAAGCTTTGCACGATCGACGACGACGGATGACACCATGACCCGGGAACCCACGCTCGCGACAGCCCTCCTCGGTGGCGGATGCTTCTGGTGCCTCGACGCGGTGTTCCGCGAGCTCGACGGGGTCCACGCGGTGGAGTCCGGCTACGCCGGTGGGCGAACAGCCGCTCCGACCTACGAGCAGGTGTGCGCAGGCGATACCGGCCACGCCGAGGTCGTGCGGCTGCGCTTCGACCCGGCCGTGATCTCGTTTCCCGACCTTCTGCGCGTGTTCTTCACGATCCACGATCCGACGACGCGCAACCGGCAGGGCAACGACGTGGGCACCCAGTACCGGTCGGCGATCTTCTGCCAGGACGAAGGCCAGCGCCGCGACGCGAACGCGGTCATCGCCGAACTGACGGCGCAGGGACTCTGGCACGATCCGGTCGTGACCGAGGTGGCCGGGCCGGCGACATTTCATCCGGCCGAGGTCTACCACCAGGATTACTTCGAGCGCAACGGCAGCCAGCCGTACTGCGTCCATGTGGTGGCGCCCAAGGTCGCCAAGTTCCGCAAGGCCTGGACGCAGCGGCTGAAGGTGAAGCACTGACGCGCCGATGCCGCAGGCCGCGCCGCTCACGCCCGGGCGCGGGATCGCGCCATCATGGGGCGAGACGGCCGATCGTCCAGCCTTCGTCGTTGCGCCGCCATTCGAGCCGGTCATGCAGGCGCGACGGGCGACCCTGCCAGAATTCGAACCGGTCGGGGATCACGCGAATGCCGCCCCAGTGCGGCGGACGCGGGACCGCGCCGGGAAAGCGGGCCTCGCATGCGGCGTACTGGGCCTCGAGCCAGGCGCGGCCGGCGATCGCCGCGCTCTGCGGCGACGCCCAGGCACCAAGTTGCGACGCCCGCGGCCGCATCGCGAAATAAGCATCCGATTGCGCGCCGCTCACGCGCTCGACGACCCCCTCGACGCGCACCTGGCGCTCGAGCTCCACCCAGAAGAACAGCAGGCCCGCGTAGCGCCCGGCGGCGAGCTCGCGACCTTTACGACTTTCGTAGTTGGTGTAGAACACGAGGCCGCGCTCGTCGACGCCCTTGAGGAGCACGATGCGCGCGGCCGGCCGGCCGGCTCCGTCGACGCTGGCCAGGGTCATCGCATTGGGCTCGGGGACCGCGGCGGCCACCGCTTCGTCGAACCAGCGGGCGAACTGCCGGAAGGGATCGGGATCCGCAGCCTGCTCGTCCAGCGCCGCGCGCTTGTAGTCGACGCGCAGCTGGGCAGGATCGGTGAGGGGGCTCGGCATGCGGTCAGGCGGGGGGAGACTGGATGATTCTACTCCGCGCTCAGGGCTGCCGCGCCCTCGCGAGCGTGGGCGCAGCGTGCCCGCCGCCGCCGAGACAGCATCGCTCCCCGAGCGCAAAATCCCCGTTGCGCCCATTCCCTTGCTGGGAAAATGCGGTATAGTCGCCGCCGATGGAGCGTTGTGCCTCGACAGGAAGGCCACGCTTCAGGACGCTCTGGCGTTGCCCGCCCGAATAACCGACAGGAAGGAGAGTCATGGCTACTGCCAAGAAAGCTGCGAAGAAGACTGCTGCAAAGAAGCCCGCCGCCAAGAAGACGGCTGCAAAGAAGCCCGCAGCGAAGAAGCCTGCGGCGAAGAAGCCTGCCGCAAAGAAAGCTGCTGCGAAGAAACCCGCAGCGAAGAAGGCCGCCACCAAGCGCAAGCCCAATGCTGCGTTCATGAAGGCGATGACGCCGTCGGCGGTGCTCGCCGCTGTCGTCGGCGCGATGCCGATGCCGCGCACCGAAGTGACGAAGAAGATCTGGGATTACATCAAGAAGAACAAGCTGCAGGATGCCGTGAACAGGCGCCTGATCAACGCCGACGAGAAGCTCAAGGCGGTGTTCGGAGGCAAGAACAAGGTGTCGATGTTCGAGATGACGAAGCTCGTCTCGAATCACCTGAAGTAAGCGGCAGCACCTCTCGCGCGGACCATCCGCGCGCCAACGGCCGGTCCGCGCGCCACAACGCGCCCACCGGCCGTTTTGTTTTCGGCGGATCAGTCGTCGTCTTCGATGATCCGGATCACCCGCGTGCGCTTGCCACCCGCGTACTTCTCCATCTGCACGAGGATCGGAAAGCGCTCTGCAAGCGCCGCGCGCGCGGCGGCCTCGTCGTCGAATGTGACGAGCGCGCCCTGGTCATTGCGGACGTCGGTCCAGATGCCGGTATCGTCCTGCACTTCGATCTTGTAGCGCATGCGTGAGATCCCTTCTTCCTGTCGTCCTGCGACGCTGTCGCGATCGGCGGCCGACGCTACCGGGCGCCGGCGGCGCGGCCCTGGAGGGCGGCGATCCGCGCCTCGATCGGCGGATGGGACGCGAACAGCGCCATCACGCCGCCGCCTCCAGTGATCCCCGATGCCTGCAGCGACTGCGGCAGCCGGCCGGGGGCGAGCCCGCCCAGGCGCGCGAGCGCATGCATCATCGGCTGCGGCGACCCGAGCAAACGCGCGCTCCCGGCGTCGGCGCGAAACTCGCGCCGACGGGAGAAGTACGCGACGATCATGCTCGCCAGGACCCCGAAGGCGATCGGGCACACGATGATGGTGATGAAGTAGCCGGCACCGGTGCTGCGCTGGTCGTTGCGAAACACCGCGCGATCGACGATCGACCCCACGACTCGCGACAGGAACACGACGAAGGTATTGACGACGCCCTGGATCAGCGTCAGCGTCACCATGTCGCCGTTGGCCACGTGGGCCATCTCGTGGCCCAGCACCGCCTCGACCTCTTCCTTGCTCATTGACTGCAGCGGGCCGGTCGACCACTTGGCCATCGGCTTGGACATCTGCAGCGACACGAACGCGCCGACGAAGCCGACGACCGCCGAAAACGCGAGGAGCGGGCCGTACTGCAGGCCCTGGGCCGCGAGCGCCCGGTCGAGGCCGAGCACTCGCAACACGATCGACAGGACGAGGAGCACCGCGAGATTGGTGGCGAGGAAGAGGAAGATGCGTTTCATGGCGTGATCGACGGTGACGGCGGGTGGGGAGGGAGCAGCGCCGGCGCGACCGTTCCGGCCGCGGCAACCTCGTCACGGGCGCGGCTTGGACCAGGAGTCCTTGAGCGTCACCGTGCGGTTGAACACCGGTTGCCCTGCGCGATGATCGACGAGGTCGGACACGAAATACCCGTGGCGCTCGAATTGGAAATGTTCCTCGCGTTGCGCGGCCGCGAGCGCGGGCTCGACGAACGCGCGGATGACGGTCTTCGAGGTCGGGTTCAGGTCGTCGACGAAATTGCGCTCCTCGTCCCCTGACAGCTCGTCGTCCTCGCCTGCCACCACCCTCGCATGCGCCGGCGCAGGGCCGGCCTCGGCCGGCACCACGTCGCGGCTGCCTGTCGGATTGCGCGCGCCCGGAAACGGCACGCCGAACAGGCGGTCGTACAGGCGCACCTCCGCCGGCACCGCAGCCGCAGCCGAGAGCCAGTGGATGTTGCCCTTCACCTTGCGCTGGTCGGCGCCCGGCGTTCCGCTGCGGGTCGCCGGATCGTAGCTGCAATGGACGACGGTGACGTTGCCGGCCGCGTCCGTTTCGAAGCCGGTGCAACGGACAATGTACCCATAGCGCAGGCGGACCTCGGTGCCGGGCGCGAGGCGGAAGTAGCCTTTTGGCGGCGTTGCCTGGAAGTCCTCGCGCTCGATCCACAGCTCCTTCGACAGCGGGACCGGCCGCTTGCCGAGTTCAGGATGCTGCGGGTGGTTGGGTGCGAAGCAGTCCTCGCTCCGGCCCGCGGGATAGTTGTCGATCACCAGCCGAAGGGGGTCGAGCACCGCGAGCCGGCGGACGGCGCGCGCGTTCAAGTCGTCGCGCATGGCGTCCTCGAGGACGCTCATGTCGATCCAAGAATCGGATTTGGCGACCCCGATGCGCTCGGCGAACAGCTGGAAGCCTTCGCGCGTATAGCCGCGCCGACGCGCGGCCACCAACGTCGGCATCCGGGGATCGTCCCATCCATCGACGTGGCGATCGCGGACCAGCTCGATCAGCTTGCGCTTGGACAGGACCACGTACGTCAGGTTGAGCCGCGCGAACTCGTATTGGCGCGGCAGTGGGCGCTCGAGGCGCCCGCCGCCGGCGAGCTTTTCGATCACCCAGTCGTAGAGGGGCCGGTGGTCCTGGAATTCCAGCGTGCAAATCGAATGAGTGACGCGCTCCAGCGCATCCGAAATGCAGTGCGTGTAATCGTAGAGCGGATAGATGCACCACTTGTCGCCGGTGCGGTGATGGCTCGCGTGGCGGATGCGATAGATCGGCGGGTCGCGCAGGTTGAGGTTGGGGCTCGCCATGTCGATCTTCAGGCGCAGCACGTGCGCGCCGTCGGGAAACTCGCCGGCACGCATCCGGCGCAGCAGGTCGAGGTTCTCCGCGATGCTGCGGTTGCGAAAGGGCCCGGCGACGCCCGGCTGGGTCAGCGTGCCCCGCGTCGCCCGCACCTGGTCGGCACTCTGGCTGTCGACATAGGCAAGCCCCTGCGCGACGAACCACTCGGCGAAGTCGTACAGCGCATCGTAGTAATCCGATGCGTGATACCGGTGCGGGCCCCAGTCGTAGCCCAGCCAGCGCACCGACGCAGCGATCGAGTCCTCGTATTCGACGTCCTCCTTGAGCGGGTTGGTGTCGTCGAAACGCAGATGACAGGTGCCGCCGTTCTCGGCGGCGAGCCCGAAATTCAGGATGATCGACTTGGCGTGGCCGAAATGCAGGTAGCCGTTCGGCTCCGGAGGGAAGCGGGTGACCACGCGTCCGCCGTATCTCCCCTCGGCGTTATCCTCGGCGATGATGGCGCGCAGAAAATTGGAGCCCGAAGGCGGTGTGCCTGCGGCATGTTTCGATCCGGTCGGCGCCGCATTTGCGGCGGGACTGCCAGCACCGACACTGGGCGCATCCAACGTCGCGCCGGCCACGAGGTGGGGTGTCGAAGGACGCGTCGGATGCTGCAAAGCAGCATGGGTAGGTTTGTTCATGAACAAGCGGATCCTTGATGGAATTCTAACCGGCGCGGCATGCCGCGTCATTGCCCGCAGTGCCAGTGCGCCCATCGCACACCTCGGAAAACGGCGCCGGATAAGGCTTTCCGGGCGGGCCCGGCATTCGGTTGGTCGATGTTTTCCACAAAACTTGTGGATAGTGATGTGCATATCTTGTAAATTCGCGCGCTAAGTCATGCGCGGGACTGGGAAAAGGCAGCGCTGACCAAATTTGCGCCGGAAAAATATTCCATTGATTCAATCATCTGGAATCTGACGCCCGCAGCGCTTTGAGCGTCGATCCGAGTTCTGGCGAGGGTAAGGTCACCGGTCGATGACAGGGCAATGACAGGGGTGATGGGCATGTTTGTCATGGACAATTGTCACGTTCATAAAAGAATGTCGAACGCAGTTCACCCATGTCCCGCGGCGAGACGCGATGACTGTTGATGCACCGCGCAAGCCCGCCGGCGGTGGCGTCGACCTCGACCCGGCCGCGACCGGCGAGCCGGTCGCGGGTTCGGCGGTGGTTCCGGTATCGCTGCTCGTGTCGTCGGCGCGACTGTTGCTCGAGCGCCACCTCGGGCTGCTGTGGGTGAGCGGTGAGATCTCCGGTTTCACGCGCGCGGCCTCGGGGCATTCGTATTTCACGCTGAAGGATGCGTCGGCGCAGGTACGCTGCGTGTTCTTCAGGCACAAGGCACAGGGACTGTCGTTCACCCTGCGCGACGGCCTCGCGGTCGAAGTTCGCGCGATACCGACGATCTACGACGCCCGCGGCGATTTCCAGTTGAGCGTCGAGACGGCGCGTCTGGCCGGCCTCGGCGCGCTCTACGAGCGATTCCTGCGGATGAAAACGGCCCTGGAGGCCGCGGGCTGGTTCGATCCCGCCCGCAAGCGCGAGCTGCCGCGCTTTCCCCGCCGCGTCGGCGTCGTCACGTCGCGCCAAGCCGCGGCGCTGCGCGACGTGCTGACCACACTCCAGCGACGCTACCCGGCGATGGGCGTGGTCATCTACCCATCGTCCGTGCAGGGCGCGGGCGCCGCCGACGAGCTCGCGGCCGCCATCCGCACGGCGAACCAGCGCAACGAAGTCGACGTGCTGATCGTCTGCCGCGGCGGAGGATCGCTGGAGGACCTGTGGGCGTTCAACGAGGAAACCCTCGCCCGTGCGGTCCTCGAGTCGAGGCTTCCCGTCGTCTCCGGGGTCGGCCACGAGACCGACTTCACGATCTGCGATTTTGTCGCCGACGTCCGAGCCGCGACGCCGACGGCGGCTGCCGCGCTGGTCGTGCCCGATCGCGAGGCGCTGCGCAATGTCGTCGGGCCGCTCGGGCAGCGCGTCGCGCGCGCCTGGCGTCACGGCCTCGACACCCGCGCGCAGCGCCTCGACCTCGCTGCGCAGCGCCTCGTCCATCCGGCGGCCCGGCTCGCCCAGCAGGCGGAGCGAACGCAACGCCTTGGAGAACGACTGACGCGGGCCTGGACGCTGCAGCGCGACCGGCTGTTGCAGCGCGTCGCGGTCGCGCAGCTGCGCCTGCTGCGCGAGCTTCACGCGCCGGTGCCGCAGGTGCAACGCGTCGCGGCTGCGTCGCGCGATCTCGCAAGAGCGGGCCGCAACCGCCTCGCCCGCATGTCGTTGGACGTCGAGCGCTTGGCCGACGCGCTGGCGCATCTCAGTCCCGTCGCAGTGCTCGATCGGGGCTACGCCATCGTCCAGCAGCGAGGCAACGTCGTCGTCACCGACTCGCGGCAACTCGCCGTCGGGGAAAACCTCAGCCTGACGTTCGCCCAGGGGCGCGCGCAGGCCGAGGTGGTGTCGACCGAGCCGCCGGCCGTGGCGCAAGGCCCCCCATGAGGGCCCCCAACCAGTTCTCGCTGCTGCGCCAGCGCCGCTTCGCGCCGTTCTTCTGGACGCAGTTCGCGGCCGCCGCCAACGACAACGTGTTCAAGAACGCGTTCGTCGTGTTCGTGACCTTCGAGGCGACCCACCTCGTCCACGTCGACCCCGGCATGATCGTCAACCTGATCGGGGCGCTGTTCATCTTCCCGTTCATGCTGCTGTCGGCGACCTCGGGACAGCTCGCCGACAAGTACGAGAAATCGCGGCTGATCCGGCTGATCAAGCTGTTCGAAATCGCGATCATGGCGATCGGCGGCGTCGGCTTCGTGACCGGCAGCATCGCAGTCCTGTTCGTGGCACTCGCGCTGCTGGGCGTCCACTCGACGCTGTTCGGCCCGGTCAAGTACGCGATCCTGCCCCAGCACCTGACGATCGGGGAGCTCACCGGCGGCAATGGCATGGTCGAAATGGGGACCTTCGTCGCCATCCTGCTCGGAACCATCGCGGGCGGTCTGGTGGTCGCGATCAAGCCGGCGGGCACCACCTGGGCTGCGGCGCTGACGATCGCCATCGCGATCTTCGGCTGGCTCGCGAGCCGGAAGATCCCCCACACCCCGGCAGTCGCGCCCGACCTCATGATCAACTGGAACCTGTTCACCGAGACCTGGGCGAACCTGAAAATCGCGCACCGCAACCTCCTGGTGTGGCGCTCGATGCTCGGGATCTCGTGGTTCTGGTTCTACGGCGCGATCTATCTCGCGCAACTTCCCGAGTTCGCGCGAGGCGTCCTGGGCGGCGACGAGCACGTATTCACGCTGCTGCTGGCACTGTTCTCGATCGGCATCGGCGCAGGCTCGCTGATGTGCGAACGCATGTCGGGACGCAAGGTCGAGATCGGCATCGTGCCCTTCGGCTCGATCGGCCTGACGCTGTTCGCGATCGACCTGTGGCTCGCCACGCGGCACATCGCCCCCGCGGCGAGCGGCACGGTGTCCGCGTTCATTGCCGCAGCGGCAGACTGGCGGATCATCGCCGACATCGTGCTGCTGGGGGTCTTCGGCGGGTTCTACACGGTGCCGCTCTATGCGCTGCTCCAGGCGCGCTCGCAGCCCTCGCACCGGTCGCGGATCATCGCCGCGAACAACATCCTGAACGCGCTGTTCATCGTCGTGTCGGCGCTCGTCGCCATCGGCCTGCTCGAAGCGGGTCTGACCATTCCCGAGCTGTTCCTGATCGTCGGCGTCCTGAACGGCGTCGTCGCGGTCTACATCTACGCGCGGGTACCCGAGTTCCCGATGCGGTTCCTCGCGTGGCTGCGGAGAATGTTCCGGATCCCGCTGTTGCGTTCATCGTTCGGGCGATGCGCGCGGTCCCGATCGCGCCGGCAACGGTGGATGCGGCGCTGAACGAGCGCGCGATCGTCGCCGCGGCACCGGTCGCGCCGGGGCCGACGCCGCCTGCGTGCTATATTCGATTCGGCCCGTCCCATCGCAGCATCGCCATGTCAGGCAACACCTTCGGCACGCTCTTTTGCGTCACGTCGTTCGGCGAATCGCACGGCCCGGCAATCGGCTGCGTCGTCGACGGCTGCCCGCCGGGCCTGGCGATCGGCGAAGCCGACATCCAGCGCGACCTCGACCGCCGCAAGCCGGGCACGTCGCGTCACGTGACGCAGCGCCGCGAGTCCGACACCGTCGAGATCCTGTCCGGCGTGTTCGAGGGCAGGACGACCGGCACGCCGATCGCGCTCCTGATCCGCAACGAGGATCAGCGCAGCAAGGATTACGCGAGCATCGCCGACACGTTTCGTCCGGGGCACGCCGACTACACCTACTGGCAGAAGTACGGGATCCGCGACTATCGCGGCGGCGGCCGGCAGTCGGCGCGCGAGACTGCGGTGCGCGTGGCCGCGGGCGCGATCGCGCGCAAGTGGCTCGCCGAGCGCCATGGCGTCGCGATCCGCGGCCACCTGACGCAACTCGGCGAGAACGCGGTTCCGTTCGAGGGCTGGGAGCACGTCGATGCGAACCCGTTCTTCGTCGCCAGCGCATCGGCCGTCCCGGCACTCGAGGCCTACATGGACGGACTGCGCAAGTCGGGCGACTCCTGCGGCGCGCGCATCGAGGTCGTCGCGACGGGCGTTCCGGTCGGCTGGGGCGAGCCGGTCTACGGCAAGCTCGATGCCGACATCGCGCACGCGATGATGGGCATCAACGCGGTCAAGGGCGTCGAGATCGGCGCCGGATTCGCAGCCGTCGCGCAGCGCGGAACCGCGCATTCCGACGAAATGGCACCGGAAGGATTCCTCGGCAACCAGGCGGGCGGCATCCTGGGCGGCATCTCGACGGGGCAGGACATCGTCGTGGCGATCGCCGTCAAGCCGACGTCGTCGATCCGGCTCGACCGGCATTCGATCGACAAGGCGGGCCGGCCGGTGATCGTCAACACGCATGGCCGCCACGACCCCTGCGTCGGCATCCGCGCGACTCCGATCGCCGAGGCGATGCTCGCCTGCGTGCTGATGGACCACGCGCTGCGCCATCGCGCGCAGAACGCCGACGTCGTCGTGACGACGCCGCGGATCGCCGCGCGCGCTCCCGCCGACGTCATCGCCCGCCTGCGGTCGGGCAGCGCCGTCGACGATCCCGATCCCGACGAAGCCTAGGTCCGTGCAATCCCGCCAGGCCGGCGAGAATCCCCCGACGACGCGCTGATGCAGGCCTATCTCGACTTCATGCGCCATGTGCGCGACCACGGGCATCGCAAGGACGACCGCACCGGAACCGGGACGCTGTCGGTCCTCGGCTACCAGATGCGCTTCGACCTCGCCCACGGTTTTCCGCTGGTGACGACCAAGAAGCTGCACACGCGCTCCATCATCCACGAGCTCCTGTGGTTCCTGCGCGGCGAGACCAACGTTCGCTCGCTGCAGGCGGCAGGGGTGACGATCTGGGACGAATGGGCCGACGCCAACGGCGACCTCGGCCCCATCTACGGCTTCCAGTGGCGCAACTGGCCGGGCCCCGACGGGACGCACATCGACCAGGTGGCGAACCTGGTCGCCGAGTTGCGCCGCAACCCAAATTCGCGGCGCCTGATCGTCTCGGCCTGGAACGTCGCCGACATCCCGCGGATGAAGCTGCCACCTTGCCACCTGCTGTTCCAGTTCTACGTCGCCGAGGGGCGCCTGTCGTGCCAGCTCTACCAGCGCAGTGCCGACGTCTTCCTCGGCGTCCCGTTCAACATCGCCTCGTATGCACTGTTGACCCACATGCTGGCCCAGCAGTGCGATCTCGACGTCGGGGATTTCGTCTGGACGGGTGGCGACTGTCACCTGTATCTCAACCACCTCGAGCAGGTCGAGGTCCAGCTCGCCCGGGTGCCGCTGCCGCTGCCGCGCCTCGTCCTGCGCCGCAGGCCGGCGACGATTTTCGATTACGCGTTCGAGGATTTCGAGATCTCCGGCTACGCGTCGCACCCCGCGATCAAGGCGCCGGTCGCCGTCTGATGGGCAAAAAAATGCCCGCAGGAGGAGGCGGGCAAGGGGGTTCCGATAGCTTGGCGCGCGACGCGCGCCTTGCCAGCGTGCCGGGGGATCAAGCCGCCCCGGCGACGCGTAAATTCAGACGATGCTGCGCGCGGCGCTGATCCGCTCGGCGAGCTCCTCGAGCGCAGCTTCCTGCTCGCGCTTTTCGTCGTCCCGTTCGGCCTTGGCGCCGCCCGGCTGCATGGCCCGCGCCTCGTGCAACAGCTTGGCGAGTTCGGGCGAATACGTGTCCATGTCGGTGTTCTTTACGAAGATGGTCTGCGATCGGTTGGTAGACCTCTTCAAGCAACCATCGTGCCATGAGCTCACCGACGATGCGATTGCGCGACTTGCGGGGATTTCGAGAGGGCGAACGGTGCACCGGCGCGACAGCCGGCGCATGCGCGCCTCCGCAGTGCAGCGAAGCTTTGTCGCGGCGCACCGACATCCAGAATGACAGATTCGTTAAGGTGTTGAAAGGACGCGAGAAACGATGTCGCTCACCAACGACAATCGATGCTGCAGTGCGTAATTCGCGCGTCGGGAATGTTTCCAGTCTTCGCCGACCGGTGGCTCACGCCTTCGCTTCCTTGAACATCGAAGGCTCCAGGCGATGGCGCTGCAGGAGCTTGTAGAACTCGGTGCGATTGCGCTTGGCGAGCTGCGCAGCCTGGGTGACGTTTCCGCCGGTGATCTTGAGCAGCCGGACGAGGTAATCCCGCTCGAAGGTCTTGCGGGCTTCCTCGAACGGAACGAGCGCCGCAGCGTCTTCCTTGAGCGCTGCCTGGACCAGCGTTGCGGGGATGACCGGGGTCGGGGAGAGCGCGACCGCCTGCTCGAGCAGGTTGATGAGCTGGCGAATGTTCCCGGGCCATGGCGCCGCGACCAGCAGCGCCATCGCGTCGGGCGCGAGCGTCGACGCGGACTTGCGGTAGCGCTCGCCGAGGTTGCGCAGAATGTGGACCGCGAGCAACGGGATGTCCTCGCGCCGCTCCGACAACGGCGGAAGCTTGAGCGACACCACGTTGAGGCGATAGAACAGGTCCTCGCGAAAGTGGCCATGCGCACGCTCGGAGTCGAGGTCGCGATGCGTGGCCGAGACCACCCTGACATCGACGGGGATCGACTGGGTCGAACCCACCGGGCGCACCTCGCCCTCCTGCAGCACGCGCAGGAGCTTCACCTGCAGGGGGAGCGGCATGTCGCCGATTTCGTCCAGGAACAGTGTCCCGCCGTCGGCGGCCTGGAACAGCCCCTTGTGCGCCTGCACCGCGCCAGTGAACGCGCCTCGCGCGTGGCCGAAGAGCTCGGACTCCAGCAGATCGCCGGGAATCGCGCCGCAGTTGACGGCAACGAAAGGCTTGGTGGCCCGGCGGCTGGCCTGGTGGATGGCGCGCGCGAGCAGCTCCTTCCCGGTTCCGGATTCCCCGAAGATCAGCACGCTGGCATCCGAATCCGCGACGAGTCGCGCCTGCCGCAACAGATCTTCCATCCGCGGGCTGCGCGTGATGATTCCGGCGCGCCATTCGCCTCCCTTGCTGTCGCCCCCTGCCGGCTCGCCGCCCGAAAGCTCGAGCGCGGCAGCCACTTTCTGCAACAGGTCCTGGCTGTCGAACGGCTTGGTCAGATAGCCGAACACGCCGCGCTGCGTCGCGCTGACCGCGTCGGGGATGGTTCCGTGCGCGGTCAGGATGATCACCGGCAGTGCCGCGTGCTGGCGGTGGATCGCCTCGAAGAGCTGCAGGCCGTCGATTCCCGGCATCCGGAGGTCGGTGATCACGACCGCCGGACGCTGGACTGCGATCGCCGCGAGCGCAGTCTCGCCGCAGTCCGCCGTGCGGACGCGGTAACCCGCGGAAGTCAGCCGCAGGCTGATGAGCTTCAGCAGGTCGGGATCGTCGTCGACCAGCAGGATTTCGCCTGGATTCATCGCTTTCCTTCGAGAATCGGGGAACACGCCGGATCGACCACACAGGTCGCGGCCTGCGCAGTCGGCTCCGTCAGCGGCCGCTGCCGCCTCCGCCGCCACCGCCGTCCCCACCGGAGCGGACGCGATCGCGGAACAGGCTCTGCTCCATCGCGCGCAGCGCCTCGAGCTTCTGGATGGCGGCATCGCCTTTCTGCTGCTCGGTCTTCACCGCGCGCTGACGCTCGATGACCTGGGCCTGCAGCACCGCGGCAAGGTAGCGCACGGCCGGCGCGGCGGTCGGCGCGCGCGACACGACCTCGAGCAGCTGCAGCGCACGCTGATCGTCCTGCGGCGAGGTTCGCAGCATCGTATACAGCACGGCAAGGCGCAGGCGGTTCACGTCGCTGTGGTCCCTGCCGAGCGCGGCGGTCGCCTGCGCGATCTCGTGCTTCAGCTCGTCCGGCTGCAGCGTCCCGTAGCGCTGGAGATCGCCCAGCAGGCGCAGCAGCTGCTGGTCCTCGGTCGGCTCGGTCGGCGCCGCCGCGGCGCCCTGGACGCGCGGCGCGGAGCCTGGGCTCGACGCAGCCTCCGCGTTGCCCGCCTCCGATGGCGCTGGAACCCCCGCAATCGGCATGGCGGGCGTCCCAGCCGACGCGGATGCCGGCGCAGGCGACGCGGCGGACGGGGTCGCCGCGGCTGGCGAGGACGCCGGCGCCGCTTGCTCAGGGGCGGGCGGGGGCACCGGCTCCAGCGGCGGGGACTCCACCAGCGGCGGCGACGTGGGCACCGGCGGCCCGACATCGGGTACGAAGACCTGGCCCGGCTCGAGGATCGGGGTGCCCTTGATCGCGCACCCGCCGAGGATGGCTGCGACGCAGATGCCCCCAATCAGGTGCCGCAGGATCATTTGCCTTCCACCAGCAGCGCCGTCGTGTCGCGCGCCGCGGATGCCGCGTTGTGCACAGCCAGCGGCAGCGAGAGCTTGAACCATGCCCCGCTCCGGCCGTCGTCGCGCCCGGTGACCTCGATGCGGCCACCGTGGGCAATCGCGTATTCCCGGGCGATCGCGAGCCCGAGCCCCGAGCCCTTGATGCGCCCGTCCGCCGGCGCGGGCCCCTGATAGAACGAGTCGAAGATCCGGTTCCGGTCCTCGGGGGAGACCCCGGGACCTTCGTCGACGACGTCGAGCACGGCGTCGCCATTCGTGGCCGCGACGTCGATGCGTATCGTTCCCGAGCGCGGCGAATACTTGATCGCGTTCGACACCAGGTTATCGACGACGGTGCGCAGCTTCTCCGCATCGCCCACCACCAGCACCGGGAGCATGTGGGTCTCGAAGCTGACCATCCGGCCGAGCGCCGCGAGCTTCTGCTCCTTGATCACGCGGCTCACGACGTCGGACAGGGCGACCGGCCCGAGCGTCGCCGGCTCCATCGCACGCGTCTGGTGATAGGCGAGCAGGTTCTCGATCAGCTTCTGCAGCGACAGCGTGTTGTCGCGGACGATGCGTACGATGTCGCGCTGCTCGGGCGTCAGCTTGCCGCCGACGTCGTCGCGCAGGAGCTCGGCCCCTTCGCGGACCGCGGTGAGCGGGGTCTTGAGCTCGTGCGAGACGTGGCGCAGGAAGCGCGTCTGCTGCTGCTCGAGCTCCGCCAGCCGCGCACGCAGCCACTCGAGGCGCTGCCCCAGGTAGCGCAGATCCTGCGGCCCGGACACCTCGATCGCGTGGGTGAAGTCGGCACGGCCCATGCGCCGCACCGCGAGGTCCAGCTGCCGGATCGGGCGCGCGATCAGGGTCGCGAACACGATGGCGAGGGCGATGGCGATCCCGACCGTCGCGAGCCCCACGTAGATCCACTTCTCGCGCCCCTGCGTCGCCGTCTCCTGCAGGCGATCGATCGCGCGCTGGGTCAGCTGGTTGCTGGCCGCCAGCATCGACTGCGCGCCGTCGACGAGCTTCGCATAGCCGTCGGCGATCTGGGTCGCGATCTCCGGGCTGCGCTGAGGCGCGATCAGCAGCTTGTGCAGCTGGCTTTCCTGTTGGGCCAGCTGGTCGAGCGCGACGAGCTGGCCGGGCTCGAGCGGAAGCGCGGCGAGCTGGCGCGTCGTGTGGCGGAAATCCTGCCGCAATCGTGCGTATTCGTCGAGCAGCGCGCTGTCCTCGAGGATCAGGTGCTGGCGCGCGATCCGCTCGAGCGTCGTCGTCTGCTCGTAGAGGAGGCGACTCGTGCGTCCAGCCTGGGCCGCCTGGATGACCTCCTGCCGGCCCTGCGACTCGAGCCGGTCGATCGACAGGATCAGCTCGGCGAGCGCGTACACCAGCGGCAGGCTGACGAGCAGGAAGCCGAGGAGGATGAACTTGAGGAACGAGCGCGGGTAGTACACGCGTGTCGGGTGCAGCTCTCGCTATAATCCGCCGGATTATGACATTCCCGCCTTCCGCGCGAACGCTCGTCCGGCGCTCACCGCGCGCCCCCGGATTCGCGCCGCGCTCCGATGGATGCGCTGCGCGGAACTTTCGATGAGGCCGGCCCTCGCACTGGTCGCCGCCGTCGCGAGCAACGGCGTGATCGGGCGCGGCGGTGCGCTTCCGTGGCGGCTCCCCGATGACCTGCGACATTTCCGCGCGCTGACCACGGGGCATGCGGTCATCATGGGACGACGCACCTGGGACTCGCTCGGACGAGCGCTGCCGCGGCGCCAGAACATCGTCGTCAGCCGGCAACCCGGCCTGAAAGCAGAAGGCGCATTCGTCGCAGGATCGCTCACCGATGCGCTCGCCCGCGTCGAGCTTCCCGAGCCCGCGTTCTGCATCGGCGGCGCCGAACTGTACCGGCTCGCGCTGCCGATCGCCCAGACAGCGTACATCACCGAGATCGCCCGCGTGTTCGAAGGCGATGCCGTGTTTCCGTCGCTGGACCGAGCACGCTGGGCGGAGGCGGCGCGCGAACACCATCGCCTCGACGCAGCCGACGGATTCGGCTACGACTACGTGACCTACCAGCGCCGCGGACGGACGTAACGACGGCCTTAACGACATGGAGAAGCTGCGATGTCAGAGAATGGATTCCATGTGCACGGCCCGCACGACCACGAGGTCGAGCACGCTGCGCTTTCGGGCGACCCGTTTTCGGCGCGCATTGCGGTGATGACCGCGATCTTCGCGACCATCGGCGCTTTTTTCGGTTACATGGCCGGCGCCACGCAGAACGATGCACTGCTCTACAAGAACGATTCGGCGATCCGCAGGACGGAGGCGTCCGATCAATGGAATTTCTACCAGGCGAAGAGCAGCAAGCAGGGCCTGGCCGCACTGGGCGCCGTGCTGGCGAGCGGAGCCGAGGCGGAGCGCTACCGATCCGAGGCCGCGCGCTACGACAAGGAGAAGCAGGAAATCATGGTCCAGGCCCGGCAGCTCGAGAAGCGATCGACCGAGCTCGAGGCACGGAGCGAGGCGTCGATGCACGTCCATCACCGCTGGGCGCAGGCGATGACGCTGATCCAGATCGCGATCGCGCTGGCGGCGATCACCCTGCTGACCCGGAGCCGGTGGCTGCAGTATGTCTCGTACGGAGGCGCGGCGGGGGCGGTGGTACTAGGGGTGATGGCATTCGCGCAGGTCTGATTTTTCCGCGATAATGCGCGTCCGCATCGCGGGCCGCGCCCGGCATCCAGGCATGCGCCCGCTGCCGGCCGGGGTGGCGGAATGGCAGACGCAGCGGACTCAAAATCCGCCGCTGGCAACAGCGTGAGGGTTCGACTCCCTTCCCCGGCACCATCCGCCCGTTGGCTGCTTCACTGCAGAGCGGTGTCGCGCTATGACCCTGGCATTTTAGGCCGATGCCACGGGACAGTGCGATCGCGACGTTACGATGCGCGGAGATCTGGCTGCCGCGGTTGTTGCCGGCGGTCCACGCGACGCACGCCGGATCGCGCACGAACGGCTCGTCCTCGACTTGCATGCAACAGCCGGTTCCCGCACAGCCGGACTGCGACCGATGTCCCCCAACACCTACACTCTCGCCGATTTCGACTACGACCTGCCGCCCGAGCTGATCGCGCAGACGCCCGCGCGCGAGCGCAGCGCGAGCCGCCTGCTGCACGTCGACGGAACGAAGCTTCGCGACCTGACCTTCACCGACCTGCCCTCGCTGCTCGATGCAGGTGACCTCGCGGTGTTCAACGACACGCGCGTCATCAATGCACGCATCCATGGGCGCAAACCGACGGGCGGGGAAGTGGAAATGCTCGTCGAGCGCATCACCGGGACCGAATCGGCGATCGTGCAGTTGCGGGCGAGTCATCCGCCACGCGTCGGCGGCAGCGTCGAGCTGCCGGCGGGCGCGCGTGCAACGGTCGAAGCGCGCGACGGCCGCTTCTTCAACCTGAGATTCGAGGGCGTCGGAGAGCTGCATCGCTGGCTCGAGCTGCACGGCGCGGTGCCGCTTCCGCCCTACATCACGCACGCGCCGGATGCCGCCGACGCCGAGCGCTACCAGACCGTGTATGCGCGCGTGCGCGGCGCCGTCGCAGCGCCGACTGCGGGGCTGCATTTCGACGCGCCGTTGCTCGACGCGCTCGCGAAGCGCGGCGTGGCGCAGGCCTTCGTCACGCTCCACGTCGGTGCCGGCACCTTCCAGCCGGTGCAGGCCGAGCAGCTCAGCCGGCACCGGATGCATTCGGAGACCTTTGAGATCCCGCAAGCGACCGTCGACGCAATCGGGCAAACACGCGCGCGGGGCGGCCGCGTCGTCGCGGTCGGGACGACCACTTTGCGGGCGCTGGAATCCGCAGCGGACGAATCCGGGGGCCTGCGAGCGGGTTCCGGGGACACCGCGCTGTTCATCACCCCGGGTTACCGGTTCCGCACGGTCGATCGCCTCGTCACCAATTTCCACCTTCCACGATCGACGCTGCTGATGTTGGTCAGCGCGTTTGCCGGGTACGACGCGATCCGCCGTGCCTACGCCCACGCGATCGCGCAGCGCTACCGCTTCATGAGCTACGGCGACGCAATGCTGCTCGAGGGTGGACAGGCGCGCCGCACATGAGCTCTTCCGACGACGGTCTTTCGGCGGCAAGCATGTCGAAATGTCGCCGTTTGGAGACAATCCGTCCATGCGCGCGCGTCTTGGCAACGAACGCGCAACAGGACGGCGCATGGAATCGAGGTTTCGATTGGCAAAACACGCGTCATCCATTACTCTGCAAAGCATCTGAAATCCTCCGCTGGCAGGGGTGTTCGCGCCCTGCCGCCACGACTGACCTTGGCAATACCATCGACGCGGCAAATCGCCGCTGCCGTCCTGCTCAGCTTCGCCGTCGCCGCCAGTGCGCACGCGGCGCGCGTCGCCGTGCTCTCGAACGCGTTCTCGAGCGAGACGGCCGCCAACTTCAACGCCACCATTCCCGGCGACACGTTCACCGGCATCGATGTCTCGTCGTCGGTCCCTTCCCTGGCTACGCTGCTCGCGAACTACGACGTCATCCTGCTGTTCGAGGACAGCACGTTCGCCAATTCGCCGGTCGTGGGCAATCAGGTCGCGGCCTTCGCCAACGCAGGGCGCGCGGTCGTCCTCGGGACGTTCTACGACCAGGATCGCAGCGACGCGACTGCGGGCACCATCGTTCCGCACGGTTGGGGGAACCTCGAGTTGATCGACCCCGACACGACCGATGGCGTGGGTACCGCGTATGCCGTGCGTACGCTGAACCCGGCGAGCATCGTGCCGAGCCCCCTCACCCAGGGGGTGGCGTCGTTGTCGGCGCTGCTGGGAAACCCGGGTCCCTATGCCGGGGGCAATCAGGCGAAGCCGGGCACGATCGTGGTCGCGAACTGGCTGCAGCCGAACGCGCGGGGGCTGCCCGATCCCGCGATCGCGTTCCGCGTCACCGGCAAGGCCTGCGTCATCCAGATCGGCATCGCGGCCCAGTACCCGGTGCTCGCGACGTACAACGTCTACGGCTCCGCGTTCGGCGGGGACTTCTACCAGGTGTGGAAGAACGCCTTCGACTTCGGTGCTGCGGGCTGCCCGACCACCGTCGTGCCGGGCGATCCGAACCAGATCGCAAAAGGCTGGGCCAACCGCGACGAGTTCGACTTCTGGCGCACCGGATTCACGTTCGCGATCATCCTCGACGGCGCGTTCATTCAGGGCGGTTTCGGACCGGCGCTGCAGCTCACGACCCATCCGGACGGAACGATCACCTTCGGATAGGGTGAGACGCGCCCGCCCTGTCCGATCGCCGCTCGAATCGCGCCAATCCGTGTTCGTCCGCGCGGCGTAGCTCGCGCAACGCCTTCCCGCATGTCGATCCACTTCACGGTGCTCGGTACCTCGGGCCGTGCACGACGAGGCCGCCTGACGCTGGCGCACGGCAGCGTCGAGACGCCGGTCTTCATGCCCGTCGGAACCTACGGCAGCGTGAAGGCGATGTCACCGGCCGAACTCGATTCCCTCGGCGCGCAGATCATCCTCGGCAACACGTTTCACCTGTGGCTGCGGCCCGGCCAGGAGGTCATCGCCGCCCACGGCGGCCTGCATCGCTTCATGGGCTGGCAAAGACCCCTTCTCACCGACTCGGGAGGCTTCCAGGTGTGGAGCCTGGGGCCGCTGCGCAAGGTGCGCGAGGAAGGTGTCGCGTTCGCCTCGCCCATCGACGGCGACCGCCTGCTGCTGACCCCCGAGAAGTCGATGGAGATCCAGCGCGCGCTCGACGCCGACATCGTCATGGTGTTCGACGAGTGCACCCCGTACCCGGCGACCCGCGCCGAGGCGGCGCAGTCGATGGAGCTGTCACTGCGCTGGGCCGCGCGGTCGAAGGTCGCGCACACAGGCAACCCGAACGCCCTGTTCGGCATCGTGCAGGGCGGCATGCACGAGGACCTGCGCGAGCGCTCGCTCGAGGGTCTGCAGACCATCGGCTTCGACGGGTATGCGATCGGCGGACTGTCGGTCGGCGAGCCCAAGGCAGACATGCTGGGCATCCTGTCGCACACGGCGGCGCGGCTGCCGTCGGAGCGTCCGCGCTACCTGATGGGCGTGGGGACGCCCGAGGACCTGGTCGCCGGCGTATCGGCAGGCATCGATATGTTCGACTGCGTTCTCCCGACGCGCAACGCGCGCAACGGGTGGTTGTTCACGCGCCACGGCGACATCCGGATCCGCAATGCGCGCCACAAAGTCGACACGGATCCGCTGGACGCCGGCTGCAGCTGCTATACCTGCCGCAACTTCACGCGCAGCTACCTGCACCACCTGCACCGGATCAACGAGATCCTCGGCGCCAGGCTCGCGACGATCCACAACCTCCACTACTACCTGACGCTGATGGCCGAGCTGCGCGAGGCGATCGCCGCGGGCCGGCTCGATGCCTATGCCTCGGAATTCGCGGCGGCCCGGCAACGCATGTTAAACTGATAAGTTGAATTGACTGCCCCTCCCGGGGGCTGGTCGCGCTCGCAGGGCTCCCCATCGAAGCCTCGCGCGACCGCAACAATCCCAGTCACTGCCACCGGAGACCCCGACGTGCTGATCACCCCCGCTTATGCACAGGCGGCAGGCGCCGCAAGCCAGGAAAACACGCTGCTGACCTTCCTCCCGATGGTCGCGATCTTCGTCGTCTTCTATTTCCTGCTGATCCGTCCGCAGCAGAAAAAACAGAAGGAAGCGCGGGCGATGCTCGACGCCCTCGAGAAAGGCAACGAGGTCGCCACCGCGGGCGGCATCCTGGGCCGCATCGTCAAGCTCGACGAGCAGTACGCGACGATCGAGATCGCCCCCAACACACAGATCGTCGTGCAGCGCTCGGCAATCTCGCAGCTGCTGCCCAAGGGCACGCTCAAGGGACTCTAGGGCGATGGGAGACTGTCGCAACCCGCCCGCTCCCCCGCTCCCAGTCCCTTCCTGTCCATGAACCGGTATCCGCTCTGGAAGTACATCGTCATCGCCGTCGCGCTGGTCGTGGGCATGCTCTACACGCTGCCCAACTTCTTCCCCGAGGTGCCGGCGGTCCAGATATCGTCGTCGAAGTCGGCGGTCAAGATCGACAACGCGCTGCTCGGCACGATCGAAGACACGCTGAAGTCGGCGAACATCGCATACCGCGGTGCCGAGCTCGATTCGGTGGGCATCAAGGTGCGCTTCAACGACTACGACACCCAGCTCCGCGCCAAGGACCTGCTGCAGTCCAAGCTCGGCGACAACTACATCGTCGCGCTCAACCTGCTGTCCTCATCCCCGCACTGGCTCGCATCGATTGGCGCGCTGCCGATGTACCTCGGCCTCGACCTGCGGGGCGGCGTGCATTTCCTGCTGCAGGTCGACATGAAGGCGGCGCTCGACAAGGCCGCCGACCGCTACACGACCGACATCCGCTCGCTGATGCGCGAGAAGAAGATCATCTACTCAGGCGTCGGTCGCGAAGGCTCGAACGTCGTGCTCCGGTTCAAGGACAGCACGGAGCGCAGCAAGGCGCGCTTCGAGATCGAGAAGGCGTTTCCCGACCTCCAGGTACGCGAGCAGGACGCCGCGGGCGGTGACCTGCGGCTGGTCGCGGGACTCTCGCCGCCGGCGCAAACACGCATCCAGGAAAGCGCGGTCCAGCAGAACATCACCATCCTGCGCAACCGCGTCAACGAGCTCGGCGTCGCCGAGCCGATCATCCAGCAGGCCGGCACCGACCGGGTCGTCGTGCAGCTCCCCGGCGTCCAGGACACGGCGCGCGCCAAGGACATCCTCGGCCGCACCGCGACGCTCGAGATCCGGATGGTCAACGAGGATCCCGGCGCGCTCGAGGCGGCGATCGGGGGCTCGGTGCCCTTCGGCAGCGACCTGCTGACCGACCGCAACGGCCAGCCGATTCTGGTGCAGAAGCAGGTCGTGCTGACCGGCGATCGCATCAGCGATGCCCAGTCCGGATTCGATCCGCAGAGCGGCGAACCCGCGGTCCACGTGGACCTCGATCCCACCGGCGCGCGGATCTTCAAGGAGGTCACCCGCGACAACGTCGGCAAGCGGATGGCCATCCTGCTGATCGAGAAAGGCAAGTCCGAGGTCATCACGGCACCGGTCATCCGCGAGGAGATCGGCGGCGGCCGCGTGCAGATCAGTGGCCGCATGTCATCGCGCGAAGCGAACGACATCGCGCTGCTGATGCGCGCAGGCGCCCTGGCGGCGCCGATGGAAATCATCGAGGAGCGCACGGTCGGGCCGTCGCTGGGCAAGGAGAACATCACCAAGGGCTTCGACTCGGTCAAGTACGGCTTCGTCGTGCTGGCCGTGTTCATCTGCGCGTACTACATGCTGATGGGCGTGATCTCGACCATCGCACTGGTCATCAACCTGATGCTGCTGATCGCGATTCTCTCGATGCTGCAGGCGACGCTGACGCTGCCGGGCATGGCGGCGATCGCGCTGACGCTCGGCATGGCGATCGACGCCAACGTGCTGATCAACGAGCGCATCCGCGAGGAGTTGCGCTGGGGCTCGACGCCGCATGCGGCGATCCAGGCCGGCTACGAGCGGGCGTGGGGGACGATCCTGGACTCGAACGTCACGACGATGATCGCCGGCATCGCGCTGTTCGCTTTCGGCACCGGACCGGTCAAGGGCTTCGCCGTGGTCCATGTCCTCGGCATTCTCACCTCGATGTTCTCGGCCGTGTTCATCTCGCGCGGCATCGTCGCGCTGATCTACGGCGGACGCCGCAAGCTCGAGCGCATATCGATCGGCCAGGTGTGGCAACCGGCCTCCAAGGCGACGGTGCCCGCCAAGTCATGATCGAAGTCCCCCGTCCCTGAGGCATCTGGAACGCGACCATGGAATTCTTCCGCATTTCGCGCGACATCCCCTTCATGCGGCATGCGCTGGTGTTCAACGTCATATCGTTGCTCACCTTCATCGCCGCGATCGTGTTCCTGAGCGTCAAGGGACTGAACCTCGGCGTCGACTTCCGCGGGGGCACCGTGATCGAGGTGAACTACGGGCACGCGGTCGATTTCGGCCGCCTCCGGACGGCGCTCGACAAGCTCGGGCTCGGCACCGAGGCCTCGGCCCAGAGCTTCGGCGCATCCGACACCGCGCTGATCCGGCTCCCGCTGCAGCAGGGCGTGTCCAGCGCGCAGCTTTCCGACCGCGTGATGAAGGCCCTCAAGGCCGACGACCCCGCGGCGACGCAGCGGCGCGTGGAATTCGTCGGACCGCAGGTCGGCAAGGAGCTCTACCAGAATGGCGCGCTCGCGCTGCTGCTGGTGTCGTTCGGGATCGTCATCTATCTCGCGTTGCGTTTCGAGTGGCGCTTCGCCGTTGCCGCGATCGTGGCCAATCTCCACGACGTGGTCATCATCCTGGGGTTCTTCGCGTTCTTCCACTGGGAATTCTCGCTGCCGGTGCTGGCGGCCGTGCTCGCCGTCCTCGGCTACTCGGTCAACGAGTCGGTCGTCATCGCCGACCGGATTCGCGAGAACTTCCGCAAGATGCGCAAGGCCACGGTCACCCACGTCATCGACAGCGCGATCACCAGCACGCTGTCGCGGACCATCATCACCCACGGCTGTACGCTGCTGATGGTGCTGTCGATCTTCTTCTTCGGCGGCGAATCGCTGCATTATTTCTCGCTCGCGCTCGCGATCGGCATCTGCTTCGGCATCTATTCGTCGGCGCTGGTCATGGCGTCGCTGGTCATGTGGCTCGGCGTCTCCCGCGAGGACCTGGTCAGGCCGGACAGGAACCGCGGCGTGGCCGGTGACAAGATCCTGCCGTAACCGCCGCCGTCGCGGCGCGACCCTCCGGGGGGGACCGGCAGCCGGCGGCGCGAGCGCCGCGAGCGTCGGGGCGCTGCGATGACCCTGCCCGATTTCCTTCCCCACTGGCCACCCGCCGCCAACGGCTTTCTGGTGTTCGGGTTGCTGCTGCTCGCGGGGCTGCTCGGCGGCCGGCTCGCCGCGACCACGCGCGTGCTCCCCGCGATCACCGGCTATATCGCGACCGGTTTCCTGCTCGGGCCCGGGGGCCTCGGCTGGCTCGATGCCGGCGTGCTCGCCCGGTCGCGGGTCATTGCCGAATTCTCGCTCGGGCTGATCGTCTTCGACCTCGGGCGCCGGCTCGATCTCAATTGGGCGAGCCACGACCGGTGGCTGCTGCCGATGGGAATCGCGGAGAGTCTGGTGTCGTTCGCGGCGATGTTCGCGCTGATGCACGTCGTCGGCGGCATCGACACGCTCGAGGCGGCCGTCGCCGCCACGATCGGCATCGCGACCGCGCCGGCGGTCGTGCTGCTGGTCACCAACGAGCTCAAGGCCGATGGCCCCGTCACGCGACGGATGCTGTGGCACGTCGCACTCAACAACGTCGTCGCGACGCTGGGCATCACCGTTCTCCTGCCGTTCATCGAGGCGCGCGCCACCGGCGCATCGTGGAATCCCGTCGCGCGATCGCTGTGGATCATCGCCGGGTCGTTCCTGCTGGGCTACGCCGCGTTTCGCGTGTTCACGCTGTTCGCCCGCCTGATCGGCAAGTCGCCCGCGCCGCAGTTCATCCTGACCGTCGGCATGATCATCGTCACCGTCGGGGTGGCCGAGGTCTCCCGCCTCTCGGTGCTGCTCGCGCTGCTGGTGCTCGGCGCGTGTGCGCGCAACCTCGATCACGAGCACCGGCTGGTCGACGTCGACTTCGGGCGCGCGGCGCAGCTGTTCTTCGTCGTCCTGTTCGTGCTGACCGGCGCGACGCTGCACCCCCACCAGTTCGGGCCGATCGCCTGGATCGGCCTGGCCTTCGTCGTCGCGCGCGGTCTCGGAAAGGCACTCGCCCTGTTCGCGCTCGCGTGGCCGGCGCACATCTCGGCCCGACAGGCGGCCACGCTCGGGCTTGCGCTCACGCCGATGACGGGGCTCGCGATCGGCATCGCGCAGCCGATCTACGACATCGCGCCCGATTTCGGCGCGAGGCTTTCGGCGATCGTCGTCTCCGGCATCGCGATCCTCTACCTGCTCGGACCGATCGCGACGCGCTTCGCGCTGATCCGCGCGGGCGAGGGCGAGCCCGCCGCACGCGATTAACGCGACCCGCGATGCCCGCCCTCGATTTCACCGCCTCCGACGCGCTGAGCTTCGGCGTCGAGCTCGAGCTGCAGCTCGTGAACACCCGCGATTTCAACCTCGCACCGGACGCCGACGACCTCCTGCGGCGCGCGACGCGCGACGCTCCGCAGGGCGAGCTGAAACCCGAAATCACGCAGAGCATGATCGAGATCAACACCTCGGTGCACCGGCGCTATCCGGAGCTCCTGGCCGAGCTCCGGGCGACGCGCAACGTGCTGGCGGGCCATGCGCGCAAGATGAACGTCGCGATCGCCGGTGGTGGAACGCACCCGTTCCAGACCTGGAGCGACCGCAAGATCTTTCCGACCGAGCGCTTCCTGTCCGTGTCGGAGAAATACGGCTTCCTCGCCAAGCAGTTCACCGTGTTCGGCCAGCATGTCCACATCGGCTGCCCGAGTGCCGACGACGCGATCTACCTCAACCTCGCGCTGACTCGCTACGTCCCGCATTTCATCGCAATGGCCGCGTCGAGCCCGTTCTACCAGGGCGTCGACACGGCTTTCGACTCCTCGCGGCTGTCGGTGGTGAATGCATTTCCGCTGTCGGGAACGATGCCTTTCGTGCGCGACTGGACCGAATTCAACCGCTATTACGACCGGATGTTCGACCTCGGCATCGTCGCCAGCATGAAGGATTTCTACTGGGACATCCGGCCCAAGCCCGAATACGGCACCGTCGAGATCCGCGTCTGCGACACGCCGCTCACCGTCGACCGGGCCGCACAGATCGCCGGATTCGCGCAGGCGCTCGCGAGCTGGCTGTGGGCCGTGCGGCCGGAAACATCGCCGGATATCTATCTGGTGCACAGCTACAACCGGTTCCACGCCTGCCGCCACGGCTTTGCCGGAACGCTGGTGGACCCGGTGACCGGCAGCTCGCGTCCGCTCGCCGACGATCTTTGCGAAACCCTCGACCGGATCGCGCCGCACGCTGCAATGCTCGGGTCGCAGGACGCGCTGGCTGCACTGCATGCGACACTGTCGCAGGGCAACGACGCGGCGTGGCTGCGCAGTCAATTCGCGAGCACCGGCACGCTGACCGATGTCGTGCGCAAGCAGGCGGCACTGTGGGCGGTCTGAGGCAGCGATGCTGACGACGATCGTCTACTCGCTGCTCTCGCTCGACCAGACCCTCGCGAGCCTGGCAGGCAGCTACGGCACTTGGCTCTACGCGATCCTGTTCCTCGTGATCTTCGCCGAGACCGGGCTCGTCGTGCTTCCGTTCCTGCCCGGCGACTCGATCCTTTTCATCGCCGGAACGGTGGTGGCAGTTGCGGGACTCGATGTCCACGTGCTCGCGCTGGTCCTCGCGCTCGCTGCGATCATCGGCGATTCGGTCAACTACAGCGTCGGTCATTACATAGGACCGCGGGTGTTCCACGAGCCGGAGTCGCGCTGGTTCAAGCGCGCGTACCTGCTGCGCACGCAGGGCTTCTACGATCGCTACGGCGGAGTCACGATCATCATCGGCCGCTTCGTGCCGATCGTCCGGACGTTCGCGCCGTTTCTCGCCGGCGTCGCCGGGATGCCGTATCGCCGGTTCCTGCCCTACAACGTGATCGGCGGCTGCCTCTGGATCGGGCTGCTGGTCTATGCGGGTTACCTGTTCGGCAACGTCCCGTGGGTCAAGAGCAACCTGTCCCTGATCGTGATCATGATCGTCATCGTTTCGCTGATCCCGGCGGTAACGACGTTCTTCCGCGAGCGCCGCGAAAAACCGGGACGCACCACGTTTTAGAACCGGGACGCACCACTTTCCCGCAGCCGGGCGGTGTCCGCGGCGACGGTTGCGGGCCATGCATACCAAGCTGCCCCGACAGCTCTGCGCCGACGCGTCCCGTGCGCGCTCGTTCGATCCGCGGACCGGCGAGGGATCGCCGGGTGCGCGATGACGGAGTGGTGCTAGGCGGGTCCGTGCGCGTAGAAGTTGTACATGCCAAGAAACGTGTTCGGATTTTCCACTTCGAATTGGGTCCAGCAGTTCAGATCCGTCCGCGCGAGCTCGCCCGGAAACCGCAGCGCGTACCGTTGTTGCACGACCGAATCCACGTTGAACTTCAAGAAGTCGAGTCCAAGCTCCGCGAGGGATTCCTCGATCTGGCGAATCGTAAAGCGGTGTTCCTTGGCATGGAACAACAGGTCACGGCAGCCGCTCGTGTCGTAGAAATCCTCCAGTCCTGTCAGCCATCGGTATGGCCGCCATCGGTCGATCAATTGCAGATCACGCCGGAACTGCCGAATCCCTTCCGTCGTCGATGGATAACCTTGTGCGACGATTTGGACTTGGGCGGCAGCGATGTCCCGACGGGCAAGCGCGCTATAGAGACCGACGTGCATGACGCCGCCTGGGCGCAATAGGGATCGAAGGATCCGCCAACCGGCCATGGGATCCTCGAGATGGTGCAGGACGCCTACGCATTCGATGAAATCGAAGGTCTTGCCGATGGAGTCCAGTCGCAGGATGTCGGCCTGTGCGTATTCGATGTTCACAATGCGCATTTCTCGCGTCTTGCGCTTCGCGTACGCGAGGCTCGCGGCGCTGAGGTCGACCGCCAGGATCCTCGCCGCTGGAAATCGTTGCGCCGTCTGGATCGATTGCTGTCCGGTGCCGCAACCTGCGATGAGCACGTCCGCGTTGTCGATCTGACGCGCCGGGCGAGGGGACTTGACGTCGAGTTCCGACGCGAGGAAGGCACTGAACGGGACGGCCCCGTCGATCGAGGGTGATCGGACCCATCGCGGATAGGGATGCTCCTCGTATTGGCTGCGAACCCTTCTGGATGTCGCATCGTCGATCGGGGTCAACTGTTGCAGATCGGCGCGATGACCCAGTTCCTGGAGGATTTCCCCCACCTGTTGCGAGTACAGGCCGGCCAGCGGCGGCTCCGCCATGCCAGCCGCAAGACGTTGGCAGTCGGGCAGCGAGAACAATGGGGAATAGCACGCGAATGCGGCGACCCATGCGCCGGGCACGGGCTTCGCTTCGGTGAGGTGCTTGGAGATGGCGTCGCGGAGCGAGGCCACGCCATCGTTTTCCTCGGCCGTACAGTCATAGACGTATTCGTTGATGTAGCACTGCCGCGCAATGGCGCAGCAGAAGCGCAACGCCGATGAATCAGCTCGGTCAGGAGATCGTGGCGCCAGGGTATCAAGAAGGAGCGCTCGCCTGGCCAACGCCAGGAAGTGCTCAAAATCGAGATCGGCCGCCGGCGTGTTCTCCAGTACGGCGCGAAAGAGGTCGTCGGTGGCCAATGCAGCAAGGCCCTCGGCTCCGAACAATTCGTCCTTCGACAGCGCCGTCGGCCACGATGCGACAGCTCGTTCAATGCATTGCCTGGCCACGCGAATGGACCTGACCAGTGCGAGGCTCGCGGGAACAAGCTGACCGGTACGACACCACGGATCAGAGAGCGCACGAATCAGGAATTGCCCGACAAACGCATTGTCGTAACTCGAGCCCGTCTTGACCAAGCGAACGAACAGCGCCTTCGCCGCGGGCGTTTCTTCGGCTCGCAAGGACCGGATGCAGGCGTCCATTGCGTCCGCAAACATCCCATCGGCGATGAGTGCTGATGCGAGATCGTTGAGCGCATCGATCTTGCGTCTGGCCCGCCGCCGAGTTGCCACAATGGAGTTCCTTAACGTCCCGGGAACAATCAGCCTACCCGCGCTGCAGCCGATACGTAAGTGTTCCCTCGCGTGTCTGCTTCAGGCATTGCCGTGTGACTGCTGAGGGTCGTTCGCAACCACTGTTCGCCCAGCAGGCAGTACGATGATGCGCGGGTTCGCAACCCGAGGCGCCTTTGGCGCAGTCGTCGTGAAGCCGGCGGCGCGGCAAGGCGTGCGCGCTTCGCCACGGAGTGGCATGCGTGCCTCAGACGCGCTTGGCGAGCGCTTCGGCGAGTCCGGTGTAGGTCGACGGTGACAGCGCGAGCAATCGCGCCTTGGCGTCGTCGGGCAGCGCAAGGCCGGCGATGAACGCGCGCAGCGATTCGGCCGTCATCCCCGTCCTGCCGCGCGTCAGCGCCTTGAGCTGCTCGTAAGGCTCGGGCAGGCCGTGGCGGCGCATCACCGTCTGGATCGCCTCGGCGAGCACCTCCCAGTTCGCATCGAGATCGGCGTCGATGCGAACCGGATCGACCTCCAGCTTGGCGAGTCCCTGGCGCAGCGATGCCCAGCCGAGCAACGCGTGGCCGAGAGCCACTCCGAGGTTGCGCAGCACCGTCGAGTCGGTGAGGTCACGCTGCCACCGCGACACCGGCAGCTTTTCCGCCAGATGGCGCAGCAGCGCGTTGGAGAGTCCCAGGTTGCCTTCGGAATTCTCGAAATCGATCGGATTGACCTTGTGCGGCATCGTCGACGAGCCGACCTCGCCTTCGCGCATCCGCTGCCGGAAATACCCGAGCGACACGTAGCCCCAGACGTCCCGGTCGAGGGCGATCAGCACGGTATTCGCGCGTGCAACGGCATCGCAGTATTCGGCGATCCAGTCGTGCGGCTCGATCTGGGTCGTGTAGGGATTGAATTCGAGGCCGAGGCCGGTGACGGTCCTCGCGGCGAATCGTTCCCAGTCCACCTCGGGGTACGCGATCGCATGTGCGTTGTAGTTGCCGACAGCGCCGTTCATCTTGGCCTTGATCGGCACTTTCGCCAGCCCGGCGATCTGGCGCTCGAGCCGCGCATGGACGTTGGCGAACTCCTTGCCGAGCGTCGTCGGTGTCGCTGCCTGCCCGTGCGTTCGCGAAAGCATCGGCAATGCCGCGTGCGCGTGCGCGAGCTCGCGCAGGTCAGCGGCGACCGCCTCGAGCATCGGCAGGAGCACGGTCGCTCGCGCCTCGCGCAACGCGAGCCCGTAGGACAGGTTGTTGATGTCCTCCGATGTGCACGCGAAATGGATGAACTCGGCGACCGCAGCGACCTCGGGAACGTCGGCGAACCGTTCCTTCATCCAATACTCGACCGCCTTGACGTCGTGGCTGGTCTTGCGCTCGATGGCCTTGACCCGCGCCGCATCCTCCGGCGAGAACGAGGCCCCGGCCTCGGCCATGCGTGCCCGGGCATCCGCCGAAAACGGCGCGACCTCCGGGATCGTGGGTTCGTCGGCGAGCGCCAGCAGCCACGCGAGCTCGACGCGAATTCGCTGCCGGATCAGCGCGAATTCGGAGAACTGCTCGCGCAGCGCGTCGACCTTGGAGGCATAGCGGCCGTCGAGCGGCGAGAGCGCGGTCAGGCGTGCGTTTTCGGTTGCATCCATCGTCTTCTGCCTCGATCAAGTTTAGCACGCAGGACCTGCACGACATTCCAGTCCGACGGAATGCGCGCGCCACGTGCAGGCGCGCTGCGCGGCCGGGAGACACGACGACGCGATGCTATAATTTTCATTTCCCGAGAACGCGCATTCGACGCGCCCATTCGTGCTGAAACTGATTGCCTCCCCGACCAGTCCCTTCGCTCGCAAGGTGCGCATCGCGCTTGCCGAAAAGAAGATCGAGTACCAACTGGTCAACGTATCGCCGATGGATCCGGGCAATCCGGTCCACGAGTGGAATCCGCTCGGCAAGCTGCCGGTGCTGGTTCTCGACGATGGCACGCAGCTGTACGACTCGCGCGTGATCGTCGAGTACATCGACCTCGTGAGCCCCGTGTCGCGGCTGATCCCGGAGCCCGCGCGCCAGCGGATCGTCGTCAAGAAATGGGAGGCGCTTGCCGACGGCATCTGCGATGCGACTGCCGCGATCGTCATGGAGCGGCGGCGCCCCGAAGCCCAGCGCAGCGGCGAGTGGATCGATCGCCAGCGGCGGAAGATCGAAGAAGGTACCGCCGAGCTGGCGCGCGAGCTCGGTGACCGGGCATGGTGCTACGGCGAGACTTGCTCGCTCGCCGACATCGCGACCGGATGCGCGCTCGGCTACCTCGACCTGCGGCATGCGGAACTTTCCTGGCGCGAGCGCTATCCGAATCTGGGCCGCCTGGCCGAGAAACTCGGCAAGCGGCCGTCGTTCGCCGACACCGCCCCGCCCGCGGCCTGAGCGCTTGCGCCGCGGGTCAACCACGAATAGGAGCCCCATGAGCCGGCAACATCGAAGCGCACGAACTGCAGCGTCCGCGGCAAGCCTGCTGCTCCTGATCGCCGCAACCGGACACGCCGCGGTTCCGGCGCAGGTGATCCATGCGAAGCTCCAGGACCCCTCGACCGGCCCGGCGGTCAAGAAGATGGAAATCATCCTCGACCGCCACGTGGTCAAGGCAGGCAGCGTCACGCTGGAGGCGGTCAACCTGTCGAAGACGCTGGTGCACGAGGTGCTGGTGCTGCACGACCCGGGCAAGAAGCCGCTGCCCTACGACGCCAAGAACGCCGAGGTGAACGAGAACAAGGTGCACTCGCTGGGCGAGGTCGGCGATCTTCCGCCCGGCCACTCGGGCACGCTGACGCTGGACCTCAAGCCGGGCAAATACCTGCTGTTCTGCAACGAGTCCGGGCACTACGCCGACGGCATGAAGACGGAGCTGACCGTCACGCGATGACGAGACTGCGGGCGGCGGGCGCCAATGCGAGCGCCCGCGCTGACGCAAACACCGGCGCGACCCACCCGCCGGCGCCGTCCTTTCCTACAGTGCCTGCTTCAACTGATCGAGGATCGCCGGATTCTCGAGCGTCGACGTGTCCTGCGTGATTTCCTCGCCCTTGGCGATCGAGCGCAGCAGCCTGCGCATGATCTTGCCCGAGCGCGTCTTGGGCAGGTTGTCGCCGAAGCGGATGTCCCTGGGCTTGGCGATCGGCCCGATCTCCTTGCCGACCCAGTCGCGCAACTGCTTGGCGAGTTCCGCCGCCTCGCTGCCACTCGGCCTTGCGCGCTTCAGCACGACGAACGCGCAGATCGCCTCGCCCGTCATGTCGTCGGGGCGTCCGACGACCGCGGCCTCGGCGACGAGCGGATTGGCGACCAGCGCCGACTCGATTTCCATCGTGCCCATCCGGTGCCCCGAGACGTTGAGCACGTCGTCGATGCGGCCCATGATCGTGAAGTATCCGGTCTTGCCGTCGCGCACCGATCCGTCGCCGGCGAGGTAGAGCCTGCCGCCGAGCTCGTCGGGGTAATACGACTTGGTGTAGCGCTCCGGGTCACCCCATATCGTGCGGATCATCGCCGGCCACGGACGCCTGATCACCAGCATGCCGCCTTGCCCGTTCGGGACTTCGTGGCCCGTCTCGTCGACGATCGCCGCCATGATCCCCGGCAGCGGCAGCGTGCACGATCCCGGCACCAGCGCCGTCATCCCGGGCAGCGGCGAGATCAGATGCCCGCCAGTCTCGGTCTGCCACCAGGTATCGACGATCGGGCA
>JAGXBK010000286.1 GCA_018971195.1 Betaproteobacteria bacterium | reverse complement strand
CGCGAGCGGCGTTGCTATGCTCGTCGGCGCCGAGGGCGAGATGGTCGACGACACCGGAGCGGCTGCGACCGGGTGGGCGACCATCCGCGGCGAGACCTGGCAGGTCCGTGCCGGCGGGCATCTCGCCCGTGGCCAGAAGGTCCGCGTCGTCGCGATGGATGGCGTCCTGCCGCGCGTTGCACCCGTCGAAGGAGCATGACATGGGATTGATCAGTCCGCTCGTGGTCATCGTCATCGTCGTCGCTGTCGCGGCCTCGTCGCTGCGCGTCCTGCGCGAATACCAGCGCGGCGTCGTGTTCCAGCTCGGCCGCTTCTGGAAGGTCAAGGGACCGGGCCTCGTCGTCCTCATCCCCGGGATCCAGCAGATGGTGCGCATCGAGCTGCGCACCGTCGTGCTCGACGTCCCGAGCCAGGACGTGATCTCGCGCGACAACGTGTCGGTGAAGGTCAACGCGGTCGTCTATTTCCGCGTCGTGGATCCGCAGAAGGCGGTCATCGAGGTCGAGAATTTCCTGATGGCGACCTCCCAGCTCGCGCAGACGACGCTGCGCTCGGTGCTGGGCAAGCACGACCTCGACGAGATGTTGTCGCAGCGCGAGAAGCTCAACATCGACATCCAGCAGACGCTCGATGCGCAGACGCTGTCGTGGGGGATCAAGGTGTCGAACGTCGAGATCAAGCACGTCGACATCAACGAGACCATGATACGCGCGATCGCGCGCCAGGCCGAGGCCGAGCGCGAGCGGCGCGCCAAGGTGATCCACGCCGAAGGCGAGATGCAGGCGGCGCAGAAGCTCTACGAAGCTGCGCAGATCCTGGCGCAGCAGCCGCAGGCGCTGCAGCTGCGTTATCTCGAGACGCTGACGGTGATCGCTGCCGACAAGAACTCGACGATCATCTTCCCGCTGCCGATCGACGTCATCTCGCCCTTGATGAAGCTGGTAGAACGCAAGCTCGCGCCGGCGACGCAGCCGCAGGAGTAGGATGCCGTGCTCGGGAAATCCGGGACGGACCACGTTTTCCCGAAAAGCGTGGTCCGTCCCGAGTTTCCAGCGTCCCGGGATTCCGGTGAGTCGGGCACAGCGCTGGGATATTCTTCGACGCGTCATGCGGCAGGTCAGGCACCAGATTCAGTTCCGGCTGCGGATCATCAGCGGCGACGACATCGCCCTCGGCCCCGGTAAGGTCGATCTGCTCGAGGCGATCGGTGCGACGGGCTCGATCAGCGCAGCGGCGAAGGCGCGCGGCATGTCGTATCGCCGGGCATGGCTGCTCGTCGATACGATGAATCGCTGTTTCTTGCAGTCGTTGGTCGCGGCCGAGGCAGGGGGCGCGCGCGGTGGTGGCGCGCGACTCACCGCGCTCGGCGTGGAAGTCGTCCGGCGCTATCGCAGCGTCGAGGCCAAGGCGGCGAAAGCCGGCGCCACCGATCTCGCGGCATTGGGGGACCTGCTGCGCTGACGCCCCGGGAGTCGGGGTCAGCGCGGCTGAATAAATGGGGTCAGAGCTGAATAAATGGGGTCAGCGAATAAATGGGGTCAGAGCTGCGAATAAATGGGGTCAGAGCTGTAATACGCCGTACTCCCTGCCGCGGCGGCGACTTGACCGCAAGG
>JAGXBK010000013.1 GCA_018971195.1 Betaproteobacteria bacterium | reverse complement strand
GATCTCCGGCCGCAACTGCGGCGGCAGCACGAAGGCGTAGAACACCCGGAGTGCGGACTGCTCGCCACGGGCCGCGGTCATCGGCCAAAGTGTAGGGCTCAAACCCGGGACGGACCACGTTTTCCGAAGGGGAAACCCGGGTCGGCCCACGTTTTCCGTGGGAAACGTGGTCCGTCCCGGGTTTCCCCTTCGGAAAACGTGGTCCGTCCCGGGTTTCGCTGTCCAGACTTCAGCCGTTGGCGACGTGCAGCTTGTTCGTATTCGACGCGTCGAGGAACTGCTCGTCCTCGGTCGAATGCTTCAGCGCCGTCGTCGACGACTGCGATCCCTGCACGGTCGTCGTCACGGCGTCGAAATAGCCGGTGCCGACCTCGCGCTGGTGCTTGACCGCCGTAAAGCCCTTCTCCGCCGCCGCGAACTCGGCTTCCTGCATCTCGACGAACGCGCTCATGCCGCTGCGCGCATAGCCGTGCGCGAGGTTGAACATCGAGTAGTTGAGGCTGTGGAAGCCGGCCAACGTGATGAACTGGAACCTGTAGCCCATCGCGCCCAGCTCGCGCTGGAACCTGGCGATCGTCGCGTCGTCGAGATTCTTCTTCCAGTTGAACGACGGCGAGCAGTTGTACGCCAGCATCTTGCCGGGGTACTTCGCCTGGATCGCCTCGGCGAAGGCCCTGGCGAACGCGAGATCGGGCTTGCCCGTCTCACACCAGATCAGGTCGGCCACCGCCGCGTAGGCGAGACCGCGCGCCACCGCCTGCTCGAGACCGTTGCGGGTCCGGTAGAAGCCCTCGCGGGTCCGTTCCCCGGTACAGAACGGCTTGTCGGTCTCGTCGACGTCGGAAGTCAGCAGGTCCGCGGCCTCGGCATCGGTGCGCGCGAGCAGGATCGTCGGAACGCCCATGCAGTCGGCAGCCAGCCGCGCCGCGACCAGCTTCTCGACCGCCTCGCGCGTCGGCACCAGGACCTTGCCGCCCATGTGACCGCATTTCTTGACCGACGCGAGCTGGTCCTCGAAATGCACGCCCGCGGCGCCCGCCTCGATCATCGCCTTCATCAGTTCGAAGGCGTTCAGCACGCCGCCGAATCCCGCCTCGGCGTCGGCCACGATCGGGGCGAAATAATCGATGTCGCTCCTGCCTTCCGCGTGCGCAATCTGGTCGGCCCGAATGAAGGTGTTGTTGATCCTGCGCACGACCTGCGGCACCGAGTTGGCCGGATAGAGCGACTGGTCCGGGTACATCTCGCCGGCGCCGTTGGCATCGGCGGCGACCTGCCAGCCCGACAGGTAGATCGCCTTCAGGCCGGCCTTCACCTGCTGCATCGCCTGATTGCCCGTCAGCGCCCCGAGCGTGTGGACGTACGGCTCCTCATGAATGAGCTTCCACAGCTTCTCGGCACCGCGCCGCGCCAGCGTGTGCTCGATATGCAGGGACCCGCGGAGGCGGACGACGTCCTCCGCCGTGTAGCTGCGCTCGATGCCTTTCCAGCGCGGGTTCTCCGCCCAATCCTTCTTGAGTCTCGCCGATTCCAGGTCGTAGTTCATTGACTGCTCCCATCGATGCCGTGCCGGCGACACCGCGCCGGCGGATTGGTCAGTGACGTCCGCAGACTGC
The DNA here is from genome assembly GCA_018971195.1 of Betaproteobacteria bacterium. Taxonomy (GTDB): domain Bacteria; phylum Pseudomonadota; class Gammaproteobacteria; order Burkholderiales; family Casimicrobiaceae; genus VBCG01. The sequence goes on along the minus strand of JAGXBK010000013.1, from coordinate 36,352 downwards.
GAACGCCCTTCGCGCGATCGCCGCAGGACCTTGCCTGCACGTTTCGCAACAGGGACCGGCGAGGATCGCCCGACCGGCCTGCGGGCATGGATGGGTTACCCGTTGCCCTTCGCACGCTTGCCGCGGCGTGATCCTTCCGCGGCTCGACGTGACATGGGTTGAGATTAGCAGGGCTCGGCGCGTGTCACAAGCGATTTTACTGCATTGCACTACGATGTTTCTCACAACAAATCAACCCATTAGAAACTATTTCCACGATGCGGAAAAGAAATTGCCTGCAGTTGACAATTTGCTGCTGCAATGCGCTGCACTGTCCGCGCGATGCACGCAGCCCGCGGGGACAGGTTACCCAAGTCAATGAATTGCAAGAAATCACGACAGTCGCAGCGCCCATGGCGATGCACGCGCGAATCAAGAAAAATCGGAAATGGATTCCACGCCGACCCGGAACCCCCGCACAGCCGATCCGTGGGCTCGCGGATGGACGCGTTGGGGTGCAGCCGCACGACGGCGGTCGCACCTTCCCTCGGGCGAAGGCGACCTCGCGCTCGCGCGCGATGCGGCGGGCAGCGGCCGACCCTAGGCGACCTCGGCCTCGGGGGCTTCCTCGAAGGCGAGCTTGACGACATCGTCGTCGCCGACGTCGATGGTCACCTTGCCGCCCCCGGTCAGGCGGCCGAACAGCAGCTCGTCCGCCAGCGCCTTGCGGATCGTGTCCTGGATGAGCCGAGCCATCGGACGCGCGCCCATCTGCGGATCGAAACCCTTGCGGGCGAGGAATTCGCGCAGCTTGGGCGTGAACGACGGCTCGACCTTCTTCTCGTGCAGCTGAGCCTCAAGCTCGAGCAGGAACTTGTCGACCACGCGCAGGATGACGTCGTGGTCGAGCGCGCCGAAGGAGATCGTCGCGTCGAGACGGTTGCGGAACTCCGGCGTGAACAGCCGCTTGATCTCCATCATCTCGTCGCCCATCTGCTTCTCGGTCGCGAAACCCATCGTGTGCTTCGCAAGCTCGCCGGCCCCCGCGTTGGTCGTCATGATGATGATGACGTTGCGGAAATCCGCCTTGCGACCGTTGTTGTCGGTCAGCGTGCCGTGGTCCATCACCTGCAGCAGAATGTTGAAGATGTCCGGATGCGCTTTCTCGATCTCATCGAGCAGCAGCACGCTGTACGGATGCTTGGTGATGCTTTCGGTCAGCTGGCCGCCCTGGTCGAAGCCGACGTAGCCCGGCGGCGCGCCGATCAGGCGCGAAACGGCGTGGCGCTCCATGTACTCGGACATGTCGAAGCGAAGCAGCTCGGTGCCGAGGCAGAACGCGAGCTGCCGCGCAACCTCGGTCTTGCCGACGCCTGTCGGGCCGCTGAACAGGAAGTTGCCGATCGGCTTGTGTGGATTGCCGAGCCCGGAGCGTGCCATGCGGATCGCCGACACCAGCGCCTCGATCGCGCGATCCTGGCCGAACACGACGTTCTTCAGGTCCCGGTCGAGCGTCTTCAGCGCATTGCGGTCGTCGGACGACACGCTCTTCGCCGGTATGCGCGCGATCTTCGCCACGATCTCCTCGACCTCGGCCTTGCCGATCACCTTCTTCTGCTTCGACTTCGGCAGGATCTTCTGCGCGGCACCCGCTTCGTCGATGACGTCGATCGCCTTGTCGGGAAGGTGGCGGTCGTTGATGAACCGCGCGGCGAGCTCGGCCGCCGACGTCAGCGCCGCCGGCGCGTACTTGACGCCGTGGTGCTGCTCGAAGCGCGTCTTCAGGCCCTTGAGTATCTCGATCGTCTCAGCGATCGACGGCTCGGGCACGTCGACCTTCTGGAAACGCCGCGACAGCGCGTGATCCTTCTCGAAGATCTGCCGGTACTCGCCGTAGGTCGTTGCGCCGATGCACTTCAGGGCGCCGGTCGACAACGCCGGCTTGAGCAGGTTCGACGCGTCGAGCGTGCCGCCCGACGCGGCGCCTGCGCCGATGATCGTGTGGATCTCGTCGATGAACAGGATCGACTTCGGGTTTTCGGCGAGCTGCTTCAGCACCGCCTTCAGGCGCTGCTCGAAATCGCCGCGGTACTTGGTGCCGGCGAGCAGTGCGCCCATGTCCAGCGAATACACCTGGTATTCCTTGAGCAGCTCGGGCACGTCGCCCTCGTTGATGCGGCGCGCGAGCCCCTCGGCGATCGCCGTCTTGCCCACGCCGGCCTCGCCGACCAGCAGCGGATTGTTCTTGCGCCTGCGGCACAGCACCTGGATCACGCGCTCCAGCTCGTGGGCGCGGCCGATCAGCGGATCGATCTTGCCGTTGCGCGCCATCGCGTTCAGGTGGACCGTGTAGGCATCGAGCGCGCCCTGCGACTCGCTGCCGCCTTCGGCGTCCTCCTTGGATTCGGAGGGCTTCTCCTGCTTCTGCTGGGGCGTCTTGGTGATGCCGTGCGCGATGTAGTTGACGACGTCGAGGCGCGTCACACCGCGCTGGTTCAGGAAATAGACCGCGTGCGACTCCTTTTCGCCGAACACCGCCACCAGCACGTTGGCGCCGGTGACCTCCTTCTTGCCCGACGACTGCACGTGCAGGATCGCGCGCTGGATCACGCGCTGGAAGCCCTGCGTCGGCTGGGTGTCCGCATCGGAGTGCGGCGCGAGCCGCGGCGTGTGCTCGTTGATGAAGTCGGTCAGGACCCCGCGCAGCTCCTCGAGATCGACGCCGCAGGCTTTGAGGACCTCGGCCGCCGACGGGTTGTCCAGCATCGCGAGCAGCAGATGCTCGACGGTGATGAACTCATGCTGCTTCTGCCGGGCCTCGACAAAAGCCATGTGGAGAGAGACTTCGAGTTCCTGGGCAATCATCGTGCTTCCTCGACTTCGACGCCGGGCCGGAAACCGCTTCCGGCGCGGCCGGTGGTTCCGAACGGGCCACCCGATCCATTGACGCTCAAGTCTCCTCCATCGTGCACTGCAGAGGATGCTGGTGCTTGCGCGCGAGATTGATCACCTGCTCGACCTTGGTCGCGGCCACCTCGCGCGTATAGGTGCCGCATACACCCATGCCTTCGCGATGGACCTGGAGCATCACCAACGTCGCCTTCTCGCGGCTCATGCTGAACACAGTTTGGAGCACCACGACGACAAAGTCCATCGGCGTGTAGTCGTCGTTCAGCAGGACCACCTTGTAGAGCGGCGGCGGCTTCACCCGGGTCTGCTCGACCTCGAGCACGCTGCCGTGCTGTTCCTGATTCGACATCGCGCGCCGTCCTGCTCAGTTGGGGATCATGTTTGACGATTGCAACACATTTTTCAAGGGGACGACCGATGGACGGGCACGGGCGCGGGGTCCATCGGGCCGATTGCGCATCGAACGACTCGTCTCCTGCGGAAAGACGGGGGCCGGGCACCGCGGGGGCCGGGATTCGCTCGCCGGCGGCGGCGAGCGCCCCGCCGACGCCAGGGACCACATTCAGGCGCATTCCTGCCGGAATCTGCACGAAACCGGCGACCCGATGCGAATCCGGCGCCCGAGCCGGTGCAGATTCGGGTGAAAACGGACTCGGCCTCGTCGGCATGCGTACCCGCCCGGCCCGCCCCCGGGCGACGGCACGCGCCGCCGGGGATTACGGCTACATCCGCTCGATCATCGCCTTTCCGAAGCCCGAGCATGAGACCTGCGTGGCACCCTCCATCAGCCGAGCGAAGTCGTAGGTGACAACCTTGTCGGCGATCGCCTTCTCGAGGCTCGAGGTGATGTGCGCCGCAGCCTCGCGCCAGCCCATGTGCACCAGCATCATTTCCGCAGACAGGATCTCCGATCCCGGATTGACGTAGTCCTTGCCCGCGTACTTCGGCGCCGTGCCGTGGGTCGCTTCGAACATCGCGATCGAGTCCGACATGTTGGCGCCCGGCGCGATCCCGATGCCCCCGACCTGTGCCGCCAGCGCGTCGGAGATGTAGTCGCCGTTCAGGTTCAGCGTGGCGATGACGTCGTACTCCGCCGGCCGCAGCAGGATCTGCTGCAGGAACGCGTCGGTGATCACGTCCTTGACGATGATCTCGCGACCGGTCCTGGGGCTCTTGAACGAGCACCACGGCCCGCCGTCGATCTCCTTCGCCCCGAATTCGCGCTGCGCCAGGGCATAGCCCCAGTCGCGGAACGCGCCTTCGGTGAACTTCTGGATGTTCCCCTTGTGCACCAGCGTCATCGACCGCCGGTCGTTGTCGATCGTGTACTGGAGTGCCTTGCGCACCAGCCGCTCGGTGCCTTCGCGCGACACCGGCTTGATGCCGATGCCCGAGGTCGCCGGGAAGCGGATCTTCCTGACCCCCATCTCCTTGATCAGGAAGTCGATGACCTTCTTCGCGCCTTCCGATTCGGCCGGCCACTCGATGCCGGCGTAGATGTCCTCGGCGTTCTCGCGGAAGATGACCATGTCGATCTTGTCGGGTTCCTTGACCGGCGAGGGAACCCCCTTGAACCAGCGCACCGGGCGCAGGCAGACGTAGAGGTCGAGCTGCTGGCGCAGCGCGACGTTCAGCGAGCGGATGCCGCCGCCGACCGGGGTCGTCAGCGGACCCTTGATCGATACGACGTAGTCCTTCAGGATGGACAGGGTCTCGTCGGGCAGCCACACATCGGGGCCATAGACCCTGGTCGACTTCTCGCCGGCGTAGATTTCCATCCAGTGGATCTTCCGCTTGGCGCCATAGGCCCGGGCGACCGCGGCGTCGACGACCTTGATCATCACCGGCGTGATGTCGAGACCGGTGCCGTCGCCCTCGATGTAGGGAACGATCGGGTTGTCGGGCACGGCGAGGCTGAAGTCCGGCTTGACGGTGATCCTGGCGCCGCCGGACGGCACCTTCACGTGTTGGTACATTGCGTCTCCTGGAAACACATCGGCTGCGACACCCGGCGCGGAGCATGGATGTTGTGCCGCGAAGCCTGTGATTATCCGCGAATCCGCCGTACCCGTGATCGTCCTGCTCAACAAGCCCTGCGGGGTACTCTGCCAGTTCAGCGGCGACGGAAGTCGTCGCACCCTCAAGGATTTCGTCGACGTGCCCGGCGTCTATGCCGCGGGCCGCCTCGACGCCGACAGTGAAGGCCTGGTGGTCCTGACCGACGACGGCGCGCTGCAGGCGCGCATCGCCGATCCGCGCTTCAAGCTGCCGAAGACCTACTGGGTGCAGGTCGAGGGAATGCCGACCCCGCGGCAACTCGACGCGCTGCGAAAGGGCGTCGACGTCGGCGGCGTCAGGACCCGCCCCGCCCAGGTGCGGGCCCGTGACGAGCCGGCCGGCCTCTGGGCTCGCACGCCCCCGATCCGCGTGCGCCTGGCCATTCCCACCGCCTGGCTGATGCTGACCATCGCCGAAGGCAGGAACCGGCAGGTCCGGCGCATGACCGCAGCCGTCGGGCTCCCGACGCTGCGCCTGATCCGGTGGTCGGTCGGCCCCTGGACCGTCGAGGGCCTTGGTCCTGGCGCGTGGCGGACCGCCGATGCACGTCCGCTGCCGTAGCGGGGTCGACGGTGCCGTGGACCGCGGCGCGGTCCGCGCAGGGGCATTCTGCTAGAATTCGCGCCGATCCGCAGTCCGCCGACGCTGCCCGCAGGCGGGCCACCCGCGTCGCTCGCTCCCTCCCCCTTCAATGATCCGCCGCCTGCTCGCCCGCCTGCTCCCCGGCCGGCGCGCGCACGAGCCGCGCGTCTACGGCCCCGACCAGCATCCGGTGCGACGCAACCAGCTCTCGAGCGCCGCGCAAAACGTCACGCGCAAGCTGCAGGAAGCGGGCTTCAAGGCCTTCATCGTCGGCGGCGCGGTCCGCGACCTGCTGCTGGGCATCGAGCCCAAGGATTTCGACCTTGCGACCGACGCGACGCCGGAGCAGGTCAAGCCGCTGTTCCGCCGGGCGTTCATCATCGGCCGGCGCTTCAGGCTGGTGCACGTCCACGCGGGCAACGACGTGATCGAGGTCTCGACGTTTCGCGCCGCGCAGACCGGCGGCGATGCGACGGACGAGCACGGACGGCTGCTGTCCGACAACGTCTACGGCTCGCAGGCCGAGGACGCGGCACGGCGCGATTTCACGATCAATGCGCTCTATTTCGATCCGGCGACGGAGTCGATCTGGGATTACGTCGGCGGCTTCGTCGACATCCGTGCCCGGCGCCTCAAGCTGATCGGGCCGCCGGTGACGCGGTACCGCGAGGATCCGGTGCGCATGCTGCGCGCGGTCCGGCTGGCGGCGAAGCTCTCCCTCTCGATCGAGACCCGCACCGGGGAGCCGATCCCGCGCCTGGCCCCGCTGATGTCGAACGTCCCGCCGGCGCGGCTGTTCGACGAGATGCAGAAGCTGCTGCTGTCCGGGCACGCGCTCGAGACCCTGAAGAGCCTGCGCGCGCACGGCCTGTCGCACGGCCTGCTGCCGCTGCTGGACGTGATCCTCGAGCAGCCTTTCGGCCAGGAATTCATCGACGCTGCGCTCGCCGGAACCGACTCGCGCGTGCGCGAGGGCAAGGGTGTGTCGCCGGCCTTCCTGTTCGCGACGCTGCTGTGGCACGAGGTGCTCGCCACGTGGAACGCCGCGAAGGAGCGCGGCGAGCGGCCGCTTCCGGCATTGTTCGATGCGATGGACAAGGTGCTCTCCGCCCAGGCGGAGCGCATCGCGATTCCGCGCAGGTTCGAGGCGACGATCAAGGAGATATGGTCGCTGCAGCCGCGCTTCGAGCAGCGTGCCGGATCGCGACCCGCGCGGCTGCTCGAACACCCCCGCTTTCGCGCCGCCTATGATTTCCTGGCGCTGCGCGGCGAAAGCGGCGAGGCCCCGCAGGCCCTGGTCGACTGGTGGACGCGCTTCCAGGACGCGGACGAGGCGGAGCGCGCGACGATGCTCCGCCCGGACGAAGCGCCGAAGAAGCGCCGGCGCCCACGGGGGCGCAGCCGTAAGCGCGACGCCGATCCCGGCAGCGATGCAAGCCCCGCTCCCGAAGGCGGAGCGTAGGACGCACGGCGCAGGTGGTGGCGCGCGCGTACATCGGACTCGGCAGCAACCTCGCGCATCCCCGGCGCCAGCTTGCGCGCGCGCTTCGGCGCCTTGCGGGCCTGCGCGGCGTGCGCGTCGTGGCGCGATCGCCGAGCTACGCCAGCGCCCCCGTCGGGAGCATCCCGCAACCCGACTACGTCAACGCCGTCGCGGCCATCGATACGACCCTCGCCCCGCGCCCGCTGCTCGAGCGCCTGCATGCGATCGAGCGGATCGCGGGCCGGCGGCGCGACGCTTCGACGCCACGGGATTGCGCACGGACCCTCGATCTCGATTTGCTACTATACGAGCGCCGTCGCATGCGGCTGCCGATGCTCACGCTTCCGCATCCGCGCATGCACGAGCGCGCGTTCGTGCTGCGACCGTTGGCGGACATCGCGCCCACGGTGACGATTCCCGGGCGCGGATTGGCCCGCCGATTCCTGGCGCGGGTGCGGAATCAGCGCATCGCGCGCACGCAAATCGCCTTTCCGCAGCTCAAGTCCGGACGCTGAACGCGATGGAACTCGCCGCCTGCCGCTACGTGGTAATCGAAGGGCCGATCGGCGCCGGCAAGACGAGCCTCGCGCGCGAGCTCGCGCAGCGGCTGCACGCCGACACCCTGCTCGAGCAGCCCGAGGACAATCCCTTCCTCGCACGCTTCTACGACGACATGACGCGATTCGCGCTGCCCACCCAGCTGACGTTCCTGTTCCAGCGCGTCGACCAGCTGCGCGGCCTCGCGCAACTCGACATGTTCCGGCGGCCGACGATCGCGGATTTCCTGCTCGACAAGGATCCGCTGTTCGCACGGATAAACCTCTCCGACGACGAATACGCGCTCTACGGCAAGGTGTACGCGCATCTGAAGCCGCAGACACCGACGCCCGACCTGGTCGTCTACCTGCAGGCCCCGGTGGACACGCTGGTCGACCGTGTCCACCGGCGCGGCGTCGACTTCGAGCAGGCCATTCCCGCCGATTACCTGGCGCGCCTCGCCGACGCCTACACGCGCTTCTTCTACCACTACGAGGACGCCCCGCTGCTGATCGTCAACAGCGAGCGCCTCAATTTCATCGACGATGCGACCCACCTCGATCTGCTGCTGCGGCGCATCGCCGACATGCGCGGACAACGGGAGTTCTTCAATCTTGGCGCCTCCTGACCACACGCCCGGCGCGAAGCCGCCGGGCCAATCCGATTCCGCGACCCGCCCGGTGCGCGTGACCGTTCCTGCGCTGCAGGCGATGGCCCACGAGGGCCGGCGCATCGCGATGCTGACCTGCTACGACGCGAGCCTCGCGGCGCAGTGCGACGCCGCCGGCGTCGATGCGCTGCTGGTCGGCGACTCGCTCGGGATGGTGATCCAGGGCCACACGTCGACGCTGCCGGTGACCGTCGCCGACGTGGTCTATCACACGCGCTGCGTCGCCCGCGGCAGCCAGCGCGCGCTGATCATCGCCGACATGCCTTTCGGCTCCTACCAGGCGAGCCCAGAGGTCGCCTACGCCGCGTCGGTCGAGGCGCTGCAGGCAGGCGCGCAGATGGTGAAGCTCGAAGGCGGCGCATGGCTCGCCCCGACGATCGAGTTTCTGGTGCGGCGCAGCGTTCCCGTCTGCGGCCATATCGGCCTCACCCCGCAGTCGGTGCATGCGTTCGGCGGCTATCGGGTGCAAGGCAAGTCCGATGCCGCGGCCGACGCGGTGATCGCGGATGCCCGCGCACTGGGCGAAGCCGGCTGCGGGCTGATCGTCGTCGAGTGCGTGCCGCGGCTGCTGACCCCGCGGCTCGAGTCCGCGGCGGGCGTGCCCGTGATCGGCATCGGCGCCGGGCCCGAGTGCGCCGGGCAGGTGCTCGTAATCTACGACGCGCTCGGGATCACGCCGGGCAAGCCGGCGCGGTTCGTGCGCGATTTCATGAAGGACGCCGGGAGCGTCGGTGCCGCGCTGGCCGGTTACGTCGGCGCGGTCCGCGACCGATCGTTTCCGGGGCCGCAGCACTGCTTCTGAAGCGGCAACGCGGCCGCAGCGGAGAGACACATGGATGTCATCGAGTCCGCCGAGGACCTGCGCAAGCGGCTGCGCGATGCCGGGCGCGTCGCCTTCGTCCCGACGATGGGCAACCTGCACGAGGGCCACCTGTCGCTGATGCGCGTCGCGCGACAGCATGCCGACTTCGTCGTCGCCAGCATCTTCGTCAATCGCCTGCAATTCGGCCCCAACGAGGATTTCGACCGCTATCCTCGGACCATCGACGCGGACTGCGCGGGGATACGCAAGGTCGGCGTCGACGTGCTGTTCGTGCCGCACGAGCAGGACATGTATCCGCAGCCGCAGGTGTACCGCGTGCAGCCGCCACCGCTCGCGGAGGAGCTCGAAGGTGCATTTCGCCCGGGATTCTTCGACGGCGTCTGCACGGTCGTGCTGAAGCTCTTCAACCTGGTCCGGCCCGACGTCGCGGTGTTCGGCAAGAAGGATCGGCAGCAATTGAAGATCGTCCGCGGCATGGTGCAGCAGTTCAACCTGCCGATCCAGATCGTCGCGAGCGAGACGGTGCGCGCCGACGACGGGCTCGCACTGGCGTCGCGCAACAACTACCTGACGCCGACCGAGCGCGCCGAGGCGCCGCGGCTGTACCGGACGCTGCGCAAGATCTGCGACGCGATCGCCGGCGGGCGCACCGACTACGCCAACCTCGAGGCGGAGGGACGCGCCGAGCTCGCCCGCAGCGGCTGGAAGGTCGACTACGTCGCGGTCCGCCACGGGCTGGCGCTGCGCATCCCGCACCCCGAAGGCTACGATCACCCGAACCTCCTGATCGTGCTCGGCGCAGCGACGATCGGCTCGACGCGCCTGATCGACAACCTCGACGTCATCCCCAAGGAAGGCGACTGACGGCGACCGGGCGGGCGTGCCCGGTCCCGGACACGCCCGTCTCTCGGCCATCGCCGCCGGTCATCACGCCAATGCCGCGGCCTGCGTCGCGTGCCGCGATGCCTTGAGCGCCAGCCAGTTCGCGAACACCGCGATGGCCACGCCGATCGCCGCGACCAAGGTCCAGCGATAACCCTCGAGCAGCGTCGACAGCAGCAGCGCGACGATCGGGGTCGCGATGCCGACGTAGGCCGCCGGGCCCGGTCCCACGCTTCCCAGCAGCGTCAGGTAGGCACCGAAGGCGACGATGCTGCCGAACACCGCCAGGTACGTCACCGACAGGACATACGCCGGACGCGGATCGAAGGTCCAGGGCACACCCTGGACGAGCGCGACCAGCCCCGCGGCCGCGGCGCCCCACGCCATCCCCCAGGCCGCGCCCGACATGACCGGAATGCCCGCGCGCTGGTTGCGCACGGCCGCGAGATTGCCTCCGGTGGCGACCAGCGTTCCCCCCAGCCCAAGCACGATCCCGAGCGTGACGTCGCCGCCGTGCCGTGCCTGCAGCAGTTCCGGCACGAACAGCAGCGCCACGCCGAACACCCCGAGTGCCGCCGCGCCCAGCATCGCCGCCGTCATGCGCGTGCCGAACACCAGGCGCGCACCGATCGGATTCATGAACACGATGGTCGAGAAGAGGACCGCGACCAGCCCCGATGTCGCGTAACGCTCGGCCTCGTAGACCGCAACGTAGTTGAAGCCGAACAGCAGCACGCCCTGCAACGCGATGAAGGCGTGCGCGCGCGCGGAGAAGCGCAGCGAGCGCCCGGTCGCCGTGCACCAGGCGCCGAGCAGCACGGCGGCGAGCGCGAAGCGGTAGGCGACCGAGATCGCGGGCGCGACCACGCCCAGCTGGAACTTGATCGCGAGCCAAGTCGAGCCCCAGACCGCCGTGGCGATGAGGAACAGCGAGACGGGGGAGCGCAGGGCAGGCATGGCGGGATTCTAGCGGCGCGGGTCCGCGCGCGGCCGGTTCGCGCGCGATTAGCACAGCGAATCACGGCTGCCAATCGACCGCTTGGATGACCGCGGAAAACTGACAGTGAGCCGCGCGCCTTGAATTCGCTAGGCTCCATTTCAGCCGATCGGGGGAGCCGCCATGGTCGATCCGCTTGCCGCCGTGAAACCGCGCTACGTGATGCTGCTGCTCGCAGGGACGCTCGCAGCGATGGCCGGCATGCGGCTCGCCGATGCGGCGTCGCGCACCGACCAGCAACGGGCGCTCGAAGGCTATGGGCGGCTGCCGATGCTATTCGAGCCAATCGAGGAAGCGTCTGGCGCCGGGCGTCGCTACGTCGCTCGCGGCGCCGGCTACCAAGCAGCGATTTCCAGGCGCGGTGCGCAGGTCGCGCTTCCGGTCCCGGCGGGCCCGGACAGCGGAACGCCGGCAGCAAATGCGATGATGGTTGTCGACATCGCGTTTGCCGACGCCAACGCCCGGGCCTCCATTCGCGGCCTCGACGCGCAATCGACCCGCATCCACCATCTGCGTTCCAGATCCGGCGTTCCAGACCGTACTGATGTTGCGACGTACGCCCGGGTCGCGATCGACGCCCTGTACCCCGGCATCGATGCGGTGTTCTACGGCAATGCGCAGCGGCTCGAATACGACCTGGTCATCGCGCCGGGCGCCGACCCGTCGCGGGTCCGGCTGCACGTCGACGGCATCACCGGTATGGAGCTCGTCGGCGATGGCGATCTGCGGCTCGACACCGGGCATGGCGCGATGACGCTGCGTCGTCCCCTTGCCTATCAGGAGCGCGACGGCGCGCGCGAGCACGTCGACTCCCGCTATGTCATCGGCGCCACCAACATCGTGGAGATCCGCGTCGGCGCCTACGATCGCTCGCGGCGACTCGTCATCGACCCGGTGGTGTCGTACGCGACTTATCTCGGCGGATCCCTGACCGAAAGGGGGACGGCCGTCGCAGTCGACGCCAATGGCAATGCGTACGTCACCGGCTTCACGACATCGCCCGACTTTCCGCTGCTGTCGGCCTACGACCGCTCGCTGGGCAAGCGCAACGACATCGACGTATTCGTCGCCAAGCTGAATCCGCAAGGCACCGGGCTCGTCTATGCGACGTACCTCGGAGGTCCGACCGGCATCGATCGTGGAATCGGCATCGCGGTCGACCCCAGCGGGAGCGCCTATGTCGCCGGAACGACGTCGGGCGGGGATTTCCCCGTTACCGCCGGGGCATACCAGCAAGCCACGCCGCTGGGTGGGACGTTCATTGCCAAGCTCGCGCCCGCCGGGAATGCGCTCGTCTATTCGACGTACGTGGCCGGGGCAAGGGTTGCGTCGATGGCTGTGGACGCGACCGGAAGTGCGCTTGTCACCGGCACCGCATCGGCATCCTTCGCGACAACCGTCAATGCATTGCAGCGAACGCTCGCTCCCGGGCTCACCGAAGGTGGTTTCGTGCTCAAGCTCGATCCAGCAGGTTCGGCCGCCCGCTACGCGACATTCCTGCCCGGCAACGGCGGCAGTCAAGGCAATGCGATTGCCGTCGACCGCCAGGACAACGCATACGTCGCAGGATGGACCACCGCAGTCGACTTTCCTTCGGTCGACGCCTTCCAGCCCGCCCTCAAGGGCCAGAGAGACGGGTTCATCGTCAAGCTCGACCCAGGGGGTTCGCGCATCATCTATTCAACCTACCTGGGAGGACTCCTCGACGACGCGATCAATGCGATCGCCGTCGATGCGGAGGGCAACGCATATGTCGCGGGCGAGACCTATTCGTCCGACTTCCCTTCGCTGGATGCGTTCCAGCCGAGAAAGTCGGGATTCAGGCTCGTCAATTCGAGCCTCGGCAACGCATTCGTTGCCAAGATCGATGCGACGGGAACGGGGTTGCGCTATTCGTCGTTCCTGGGTGGCGAGATATGCACCTCGTACTGCCAGTCCGTCTTCGGACTTCCGCAGTTTCCCGGCGACGCCGCCTACGGGATCGCAGTCGACGGCGCCGGCCACGCCTACGTGACCGGTCTCGCCCAGACCTACACGTTTCCCCTGGTGGATTCGGCGGCCCCGCGCAAGCAGCAGGACAACCAGGACTCCGCCTTCGTCGCCAAGGTTTCGGCCAGCGGCGGGAGCCTGCTCTTCTCGACGTTCCTGCGTACCGGATACGGCTACACCGACGACAAGGTCACGCCCATTCCCCCCGGCTCGGCGGCCGGAGTGGCGGCCGGCACGGACGGCGCGGCCTACGTTACCGGCTACACCGACGGGACAGGTCAGTTCCAACCCACGACCGCCGCCTTCCAGACGGTCAACGGCGGCAGCCAAGGCGCCTATGTCGTCCGTTTCGCGGGGCCGTCCGCGACGCTCGCCCTCGAGACATCGAGCGCCTACGTCGATAGCCCGGCGAGCGCGGCGTTGACCGCCACGGTCACCGGGACATCGACAGCAGGCAGCATCGCGCTGATGTCCGGCGCGAGCGTCCTTGCCTACGCCCCCATCGTCGCCGACAAGGCGGTGTTCGACATCAAGTTGCCGGTCGGCATCCACTCGCTGACTGCCTTGCTCGCGACGCCAGGAGCGTACCTGGATTCCGCAGCGTTGCAGCAGGTCGTCGACAACCCGCTCGCCTGCATCAAGTGACGACCGGGCCGCGGGGAATCGCGATGCGCAATCTTCTCATTCGATACCTGCTTGCGACCGCGCTTTGCTGCGCGCTCATTGCCACGGCGGCGAACGCTGCGGACGATGTCGTCGCGGCCCCCGCGGATGCCACGGGGGCCGCCCGCGTCGAAGGTCTGCACGAGATCGCGGCGACCGGCGACGGTGGCATCTGGACGGTTACACCCGGACTGCTTTGGTTCGTCGACCGTGATGGCGCCGTCCGCGGGAGCCTGCCGCTGCTCGACGGTGGCTATGGCGCAGGCGTGAAGATCGCCGCGGACCCGTTCGACGGATCGGCCTGGCTTGTCACCCGCGCGAAGCTGCTGCTGCGCGTGGCACCTGACGGAGCCTTGCTCGCCGGAACGACGCTGTACGCGGTGCCCGATGCCGTGACGATCGCGCTCGATCAAAGCCTGTGGCTGCTCTCCGGCCGCGAACTCGCCCATCATGCGCAGGATGGACGCTGGCTCGAGACGCGGTCGATTCCGAATGCGTTGGGGGCGGGAGGAAGGATGCTTGCCGTCGACTCGCTCGGCGAGCGTCTGTGGATCGTCAGCACGAACGAGATCGTTCAGGTTCCACTGGACCCGATGCAGCCGCCTTTGTCCATGCCGATTCCGGCCGCGTGCAACATCGCTGCGGCGACGCTTGCGCCGCGCAACGGCTGGCTGTTCGTGTCCTGTGCGGACAGGCTCATCGCATTCGACCGAACCGGTCGCATCGGTCTCGACGCCGGACTGCGCAAATTCGGTATCGATGAGGTCGATCGGCTCGCGCACCATGGGGGCACCGACACGATCCTGGTGGCGGGACCGGCCGCGACATTGCGCATCGCGGACGACGGAAGCACGCTCGAGATCCTGGATGCAGCGACAGCGGACGCGCTGGCGCGCCCGGCGCCGTTCTCGATCCTTCCGACACTCGCGCTGATCCGTCCCCCGGACGGCGCAGCGACCGACGATCCGGGTGTCGAGATCGTTCTCGGTGTGGGCGCGTCGTGCAACGGTCATGCCTGCAGCATGCCGGCGGGCTACCTCGAGGGCATGAAGCTCGACGTCCATGTCAACGGCCTGCCCGTCGCAGACCCATCGATCGACGCCCGGTCGGGTCGGGCGCGGCTCGGCGCGGCACTTCCGATTCGATCGGGCATCAACCGCATTGTGGCGCAGGCCACCGACCGCTTCGGTCATCCGAGCGAGCGGGTCGAGGCAACGCTGACCATCGTCGCTGCGGGGACCGATGCGTCCGCGGCCCGAGCCCGGGCCGCGGGGACCGATGCGTCCCCGGCCCAAGCCCCGGCTGCGGGATCGTGGACCGACGCCAATTCCTCGCCTGCCGAGACGCGCGCGTGGACCGTCAAGGCCGCCAACAAGGCGCCCAGTGTGGCCCTCACGGCGCCATCGCCAGGCGCGATCTTCAGCGCGGGCGGCAACATCGCGCTGGCGGCGTCCGCAAGCGACAGCGACGGCTCGATCTCCCGGGTCGAGTTCTATCGCGACGGGACGATCCTGCTCGGCACCGCGACCGCATCGCCCTACGCGATCCTCTGGACGAATGTCGGCGTGGGAACCTACAAGCTGACGGCCAGCGCCTACGACAACCGCAATAGCAAGGCGACGTCGGCGCCCGTGAGCATCACCGTGGTCGGCAATCAGGCGCCCGTCGTCGCGCTCACCTCGCCGGCAGACGGCAGCTTCCACGTTGCCGGCGCCCCGATCGACCTCCGCGCCAGCGCAAGCGACCTGGACGGCTCGGTGACCCGCGTCGAGTTCTTCGACGGATCGATGTCGCTCGGCTCCGCGCTGACGACCCCATGGGCGTGGACCTGGCTCGATGCGCGCGCGGGCCGGCACGCCATCACCGCCCGCGCCACCGACAATCGCGGGGCAACGTCTAGTTCCACCATTGCCTACATTACAGTCGGCGAAGGTCCGAATGTCGTCGTCACCCAGCCGACCGGATGCTCCCAGGCCGACGGTCCGCTCGACCTGATGATCAGCGCTGATGCCGCGAGCGCGACCGGATCGATCGCGCGCGTCGATTTCTTCGATGGCGCGAACCTGGTCGGTTCGGCGTACCGCCCGCCGTGGCGGGTCACGCTCGCGGGCGCCACGGCTGGAATGCACTCGATCACCGCCCGCGCCACCGACAGCCACGGGCTCGCGACGACGTCGAGGCCGTCGCTGGTCGAGGTACGAGCGCCCAACCGGCGGCCAACCGTGTCCATCACGACCCCCATCGATGGCGCGCGCTACGCCCTCGGTTCGGACATAAACCTTGCCGCGGTCGCCGCGGATCCCGATGGAACGATCTCGGCGGTCGAATACCGGATCGGAGCCGGTGGTGCGATCATCGGCCGCGCCACCAGCGCGCCGTACGCGGTTGCCTGGCGCGGCGTGGCCAGCGGGACATATGCGCTCGTCGCCATCGCCTACGACGACCGCGGCGATTCGACCGCTTCCGCCACCGTCACGGTGACGGTGAACGCGAACGTCGCGCCGGTGGTGACGCTCACCGCGCCCGTGGAGGGCGGGCGATTCGTGGCGCCTGCCACGATCGCGCTCGCCGCTTCGGCATCCGACACCGACGGCTCGGTGGCAAGGGTCGACTTCTACGCCGGGTCGATGCTCGTAGGCACGGCCACGACCACACCATTCACCGCCACCTGGAGCAATGCCCCTGCGGGCTCGTACTCGGTCAGCGCCAAGGCGACCGACAATCTGGGCGCGACGGCGACGTCGTCCCCGGCGTCCGTCACGATCACCGCCAATGCGCCGCCGGTCGTGAGCCTCACGGCGCCGGTGCCCGGCTCCGCCTACTTCGCGCCGGCGACGATGACGCTTGCCGCGAGTGCGACCGACCCCGATGGAACCGTCGACAAGGTCGAGTTTTTCGCGAACGGAAGCGTCGTCGGAACCGCCTATGCCCCGCCTTTCTCGATCGTATGGGATGCCGTCGCAGGCGGGACGTACGCCCTCGCAGCCCGCGCCACCGACAATGTCGGTACGACCTCGAGCTCGTCGCCGATCACGGTCGAGGTCGCCGGTGCCCCGATGATCAATTTCGGCCCCGGCCTCGCGAATGCCATCATCGACGACGACCGCGTGACCGTGCGCGGCTACGTGTCCGCGCCCGACAACGCGGCAGTGACGGTCAACGGCATCGTCGCGCACATCGACGACTCCGGCCATTTCAATCTGAACGACCTTCCGCTCGCTGTCGGACGCAACACGATCACCGCCGTCGTCACAGGCATGGATGGCCAGACTGCGACACAGGAGATCACGCTCGAAAGCACGGGCCCCGCGCCGTTCATTGTGGATGCCTCCCCCACCGAGGGCCTCGGCAGCCTGACCGTGCAATTCTCGATCGCGAATCCCGCACATACCCCGTTCGACAAGATCATCGTCGACCTCGATGGCGACGGCTACCCGAACCTGATCGCCACGCCCAGCGATATCGACAATCGCTCCTACGCATTCACGGCCACGTATCCGCAGGGAACCTGGACTGCGACCATCACCGCCCTCGACGCTGCAAACCAGCCGATATTTTCAACGACGCGGGTGATCGTGGTCCTGATGCCGGAGTTCCTCGAGGGGCGACTGCGAGCCATCTATAGCGGCATGCTTGCACGGTTGCGCGCCGGCAACATCCCGGGGGCCATGACCGCGTTTACGGGGTCCGCGTACGCCAAATACGAAGCGATTTTCACGCAACTTGGGGCGGCTCTCCCCGGACTCATCGACCAGCTTGGCGAAATCGAAGAGACTAGCTTCGGCGTCGACCTCGCGGAATTCAGCATCGTGCGCAATACTTCCGACGGTCTGCAACGGTTCATGGTGTACCTGATCCGCGCCGAAGACGGTATCTGGCGAATCGACGGCATGTGAGGGATAGGGTGCGATGAAGCACGCGCTTGCATGGATGGTCCTGGTGCTGGTGGTCGGCTGGTTCTGGAACAACGCGCCGATGGTGCTGAGCGGCAAGCGCACTGCCGGACAGGTTGTCGACGCCGCGACGGGTGCTCCGATCCAAGGTGCCCATGTCGCGTTGCTGTGGGAATCGGAGACCGTTCCCAACGAGATCTTCAGCGGCGGGGGACGAACAGTCTGCGTGCATGCGGCCGCGGCGATCACCAATGCCCAGGGCGCCTTCGATATTCCCTACTGGCGCGAATTCAGCAGCTACCGCGTCGTCATGTACAACCCGGTGGCATTGGTATACGCACGGGGCTACGTTCCACGGCAGATCCAGCTCGACGCGGGTGAGGACGGTGCGATCATCGCGCACCCCGCCGAGCGCTACGAACTGACGCCATTCAGCGGCTCCGCGGAGGAGCGGCTTCACTCGCTGTTCTGGGGCATCGCGAACCGGGGCTGCATGTATGGCAAGGAAAGCCAGAAGAGCCTGTACCCGTTCATGAAGGCGATCTACGACGAGGGGCGGGCGATTGCGGAAACCGATGGTCAGCGGGGGACTGTCCGGATCATCGCGGACCTCGCGGCGACATCCGCACTGGCGATCAATCCGAACTCACCAGGCGATGATGCTGGTGTGGCGGCATTCATCAAGGAGCACATGCAATGATTGCGCGCATTTTTATGCTTGCAGCATTTATCGTTGCATCCGAGTCGGCGGCTTACGACCAGGCGACTCACGGTTTCCTGACCCGGAACGCCTATGCCAACTCGATTCTGGGCAGCGCAGTAGATGCCGGAGAGTCTTCGGTGTTGGCGCGCCTCGGGCTAAATGGCTATTCACCATTCGGGGGTCTAGATCGGTATTTCGAATTCATCACTACCGCCTTCGGGACGACAGTCTACGAACGACATTCTCAAGATTACGAGAAACGCTTACTCAAATTATCGCGGATCGAACTGAACAACGACCCCGCGATGGTCTGGACCATCTTCGGGTCAGTCCGTGAAGACGACAACCCCAATGAAGATCCACCGACGCCGCAGGACATTCAGCCCGGGATGAAGCGTCCTCTGCAGCATTTCTTCGACCCCTACTTCGACCGGGGCCTGACCGCCATCGGTCTCAGTAATATTGATAGTGACGTCCAGAGGAATCCCGACTGGGCGCTCGGGACACGTTACAGCTTCACCGATCCCAACCGCACCGCGATTCCGCGCCGCAATGGCTTCAGCGTCGTCGATGCACGCGAGGCGATGTTCCGGGCGCTGACGCTGATGACCAAGGCGGACGGCACGTATGCCGACATCGCCCCCGGCAAGGACGACGCCACCCGCCAGCAGTGGCGGCAAGCGTACTGGGCGACGGCATTCCGCGCACTGGGCGACGTCCTGCACCTGAACCAGGACATGGCGCAGCCGCAGCACACGCGCAACGAGCCGCATTCCGGAAAGGGCTGCCTGTTCGGCGTGTGCCTGGGCGGGCATACCAGCGTCTACGAGCGATACATCAACGCCCGGGCGCTGCAGGCGGACTCGTTCAATGCTGAAAGTGCATCGAGCACGCCAATCAGGATCACGATTTCACCGCTGTCGATCGCTCCCTATCCGATTCCGACATTCGACCGATACGCCGACTACTGGAGCACCGCGCAGGGCAGTCTCAGCGCAAGCGGCAAGGGACTCGCCGACTACAGCAACCGGGGCTTCTTCACCGCGCAAAACAACCTGGGCTCGACGGAATACCCATTGCCGGTGAGCAATATCCTCGCCTACAACGTCAAGATCGTCGCGCCCACGCGCTGGGACGGCTCCGCGACATCCGCTCCGGCCCCGTCCTACGTCGTGCACGGCGCGGTGCCCGACAAGTTGCTCGACACGCTGGCGACCGACGTCCCGCTGACCTCGTTCGGCCTCTGGGACCAGTTCCTGACCTCGACGTCGAACCGTCCCCGCTACACGCTCAACCGCGTCAACTACGACGCGATGGCAAACCTGCTCCTCCCGCGGGCAGTTGCGTATTCGGCAGGGCTGATCAACTTCTTCTTTCGCGGACGAATCGACATCGGCTTGCCGGACGAAGGCGTCTACGCTCTGACCGACCACGCTGGCGACGAAGGCTTCAAGACCCTTCGCGCAAAGCTACGCAATGTGACGCCGCCATTCACCTCGGTCGACGGCATGACACGGGTCCAGGACATGAATGGTGGCGACCTGTTCGCGATCGTCCGCTACCACCGTGACCTCGCCTATGCGAAGTCGCTCGATACCGTCGTCGGTATCGCTCCGTGTGCGGCAGTCCTCTCGGTCATCGTCGAGACTGATCCGGGTGCGAGCACCGGCTGCCGGGACGGGGTCGAGGCCATCGTCGTGTCGCAGCCGATCGTCGGCGTGAGCCTGCCGTCGGGGGGCGAACGACTGGCCGAATTCAAGTTCACGGATGCGCCGATCCCTCTGGACGCGACCGACGTCTCGTTGCAGGTCGTCTACCGCGGATCGCTCGGCAGCGAAAGCGGTGCCGTGGTCGTCGGCACGGTTGACCTGTCCGAACCGACCTACTTCACCTACCAGAACGCGACCGACTACGTTCGCCTCGGCCAGGCGGTGCATACGCGGGCCGCGATCGACGCCGACCCGGCACTGCTTGCGCTGGTCGAGCCGCAGACCTGCGTCGACTACCGGCAATCGCCTCCGCATCTTCGCAGCGATTGCTTGAGGGCGTTCACCCTCGACCTCGACGTGAGTTTTGGCGATCTCGCCAGTCCTGCGGCCAGGGTCGCCGGCTTGCCGCCGCGGCGCTTCGTTCGGCTCGCATATCTCGGCAGCGCCCAGCCCGATGCAGGCTCGGTCGTGGCCAGGAAGAAGTCTGCGCCTAGCGTGCGCCTGGTCGCTCGCCGCCACGAGGAAAGCCAGAAGGCGCTCCTGTACCAGACCGGAACCTGCGTCCCGCACGACCCCTTCGACATTCCTCCGCGACGTTCGCAGCTCGAGATGGTCTCGGCGACGGCGTTCATGTATCACCTCGATCAGCTTCGGCCATTGCGCGGCATCAACGGCTGGTACAGCGCTGCGTGCGTCTATTACGGCGACCTTTCGGCGCCCGGCGCGCCGGACGACCGCGCCGAGGCTATGGCGCCGCTGACTCCGATGTCGGACGAAGTGATCCCCTACCCGCTCACGATCATGCCGGCCTACCTCTGACGCCGCGGCACGCCCTCACGCCGCCCGCAGCGCATCGACGATCTTCATCCGCGCGGCGCGCAGGGCGGGCAGGAAGCCGCCGATGAATCCCATCGTCAAGGCGAAGGCGAGCGATGCGGCGACGATGCCTGGCGTCAAAGTGAACGAGAACGCGATCTCGGCGAAGGTCTGGAAATTGGTCGTCGATATGGTAAGCGCCTGCATGGCGGAGGCGCCGGCGAGGCCGGCAATGCCGCCGATCAGGCCCAGCAGCAGTGCCTCGACCAGGAACGCCAAAAGAATGGCGCGGCGCGAGAAGCCGAGCGCACGCAGCGTGCCGATCTCGCCGGTGCGCGAGGCCACGCTCGCGTACATGGTGATCGCCGCGCCGATCACCGCGCCGATCGAGAAGATGATCGAGATGCCGGTGCCCAGCGTGCTGATGAACCTGGACAGCGCTTCCGACTGCTCGGCGTAGAACTGCTTCTCGCGCTTGACTTCGAGCGTCAGCCGGGGATCGGTCTCGAGCGTCGCCTTGACGGCGTCGAAACGGCCGGGATCGGCGAGCTTGAAGATCACCGACGAGAAGGCGGTCCGCCGGAAGGCCTGCAGCATCTGCTCGGCGTCGCCCCAGATCTCCGAGTCGAAGCCGGTATGTCCCGCATCGAACACGCCGACGATGATCCAGTCGCGCGAGGCGAAGCGCAGCGTCTCGTCGAGATCGGTGCCGCTGAACCCGGTTGCAATCGAGCGCCCGACGATCACTTCCGACGTGCCGGGCCGAAACATCCTGCCCTCGACCAGCCGGACCTGCGGGCGCAAGTCGAGCCCGGCCGTCGTGATGCCGCGGATGACGACGTTGGCGGGCTTGCCGGTGGAGCGCTTGGGCAGGCTGATCAGGACCACCGGCTCCTTGGAGATCAGGCGCCTGCCGTCGGCGGCGACGGCGATGTCCGGCAGGCTCTCGATGATGCCCGCCTGCGAGCGATCGATGCCGCTCTGCACCTCCGTCTGCGACCCGCGGCGGATCACGACCACGTTGTCATCCTGCCCGGTCGACACCAGCGTCTGCCGCAAGCCGGCCGCCAGCATCAGCACGCTGGCGAACACGTAGACGACCAGCGCCATGCCGCCCGCCGTCAGCGCGGTGGTCAGCCGCCTCGCGAGGACGTTGCGGGCGATGTAGCCGAGCGGGATCGCCATCGCGGTCAACCTTTGCAGCGCCCTGACTTCGGCCCTGATGTCATCCGATCGCCCGCAGGCCGTCGACGATGCGCACCCGCGCCGCCCGCCACGCCGGCACGGCCGCCGCGGCGACGCCGATGACGACCGCAGCGGCGAGCTGCATCGCCATCGTCTGCTGCGACACCCGGAAGCCGGAGAGCAGCGATCCGATGGTGTCGACGAACACTTGTGCAAGCGGGAACGTCAGCGCGATCCCGAGCAGGCCGCCGGTGATCGCGATGCCGACCGACTCGAGAAATATCAGCAGCGCGACGAAGCTGTTGCCAAAGCCCAGCGCCTTCAGCGTGGCGTACTCGGTGTAGCGCTCGCGCGCCGTCATCGCCATCGTGTTCGCCATCACCGCCATGATGATCACGATGACGACGTAGCTCACCGCCTGGATCGCCCCCAGGATCGCCTCGGACATGGCGACGAAGCCGAGCTGGAACGCTTTCTCGGTCTCGGTCAGGGTCTCGGCCAGCGAGTTCTTGAAGGTCGCATCGATCGCCTGTGAAATGCCGGCGGCGTCTTCCGGGTTCGCGATCGACTCGACGAACACGCCGGTATTGTCGCCGGGACGGCCGTAGCGCTGCTTCACGGTCTCGTTCAGGTAGTCGTAGTGGAAGAAGAACGTCGACGTGTCGGTCGCGGGCTCCGCGCCGTCGTAGATGCCCCGCAGGTTGAAGGTCCACGTCCCGGGATAGATCGTGCCGCGCAGCGGGACCTGGTCGCCGACCTTCCAGCCGAACTTGTCGGCGAGCTTGCGCCCGGCGATCGCGCCGGTGCGGTCGGCGAGGAACGCCTTGCGCTCGGCGTCGGACAGGACGAACTCCGGATAGAGGTCGAGGTAGCTCGCGCCGCTGATCGCAAACTGCGGAAAGAAATTGCGCTCGTTGATGTAGACGCCGCCGAACCAGTTGGCCCAGCCCACGTTGGTGATACCCGAGACCTGGCGGATCTTCTGCGCGTAGCTGAGTGGCAGCGGGAACACCAGCGAGACCGCACTGCGGGTCACCAGGCGCGCCGACGAGCTCGCGTTCGCGCCCGCGTACCAGGCGTCGACCAGCGTGCGCAGCAGCCCGAAGGCGGCGATCGCGACGACAATGCCCAGGACGGTCAGCGCGGTCCGCAGCTTGTGGCGCAAGGCATTGCGCAGCACCAGGAGCGGAATGAACATGCGCGCGCGGCCGGTCAGCCGACCAGCACGCCTTTCTCGAGGTGGATCAGGCGGCGCGCCTTCTCGGCGGCCTTCGGGTCGTGGGTGACCATGATGATGGTCTTGCCGAGCTCGTCGTTGAGGCGCGCGAGCAGGCCCAGGATCTCCTGCGCGGTCACCCGGTCGAGGTCGCCGGTCGGCTCGTCGGCGACGATCAGCGTCGGATCGGTGATCAGCGCGCGCGCGATCGCGACCCGCTGCTGTTGCCCCCCCGACAGCTCGTTGGGAAGGTGCGTCGCGCGGTCGGTCAAGCCGACGAGCTCGAGGGCGGTCTCGACGCGCTCGCGGCGCTCGGCGCGCGACAGCCCCGTCAACTGCAGCGGCAGCTCGACGTTGCCGAACGCCGTCAGCACCGGCATCAGGTTGTAGAACTGGAAGATGAATCCGACGTGCATCGAGCGCCACAACGCGAGATCGGAGTCCGAGAGGCTCGCGATGTCGACGCCGCCGACGCGGATCTCGCCGGCCGACGGCTTGTCGATGCCGGCGATGAGGTTCAGCAGCGTCGACTTGCCCGATCCCGATGGCCCCATCAGCGCGACGTACTCGCCCTCGAAGACGTCGAGATCGAGGTCGAGCAGGACCGGAATCACCTGGTCGCCGCGGACGTAGTACTTCGACAGGCCGTGGATCGCGACCAGCGGTTGCCGCTCATTTGGCCTCATTTGGCCTCATTTGGCCATCGGTGCGACCCGCGATCCGCTCCGCAGCGCCGCATCGGGCTTCAGCACGACCTTGTCGCCTGACTTCACGCCCCCGGCGATCGCCACAAGATCGCCGATCTTCGCTCCGGGGGTGACGGGCACCGCGACCGCGCGACCTTCGTGCAGCGCGAACACGACGTTGGCGCCGTCACGCCGGACGATCGCGTCGGGATTGACGGCGAGCAGCGGCCTTTCCTGTTCCGGCGTCACGTCCTGCGACAGGAAGCTCACCTTGGCGCTCATCTCGGGCAGGATGCGCGGATCGATGGCGTCGAACTTGACCTTGGTCGTCACCGTCGCCTTGGCGCGATCGACCGTCGGAACGATGCGGTCGATCCTGCCGCGAAAACGCGCATCCGGCAGCGCATCGAGCAGGATCTCGGCGGGCTGGCCGACGCTGACCTTTCCGAGGCTCGATTCGGAAACATCGGCCTCGACCTCGAGCGTCGACATGTCGGCGATGGTCACGACAGCGCCCTTGGAATCGGTGGCGCTGGAAAACGGCGTCAACAGGTCGCCGACGTTGGCGCTCTTGGACAGGATGACGCCGTCGAAAGGCGCCCGGATCCTCGTGTAGTCGATCGACAGCTCGGCGTTGCGCACATTGGCGAGCGCGGCGTCAAGACTGGCTTTCGCGCTCCCCAGCGCCGCCTGTGCGCGATCGAAGCGGGCTTTCGCCGTGTCCAGCGCCGACTGCGAGATGAAGCCTTTCGCGACCAGCTCCTCGTTGCGCTTCAGCTCGACTTGCGCGTTCTGCCGCTCGACATCGCTCAGCTCGACGTTGGCGCGTGCGGCGCCCGCGTTCGCCTTGGCACTCTGCGCCTGGGCGACGACGTCGCGGTCGTCGATGCGCGCGATCAAGTCGCCCTCCTTGACGCGCGACCCCTCGGCGACGCCCAGCCATTCGAGCGTGCCCGTCGCCTTCGAGGAGATCGCCGCCTTGCGCTGGGCGACGACGTAGCCTGTCGCGTTCAGCACGACGAACTGCTGCGATGCATACGCAGTCACCACCGGCGTCGTCTGCACGTCGACGACGCGCGGCTTCAACACATACCACGCGGCCGCGCCGACGATCAGCGCTGCGAGCACGCCGAGCCAGGCCCATTTGCGGCGCCGTTTGCGCCGGATCGGCGCGAGGCTGCGATCGATCCTGAGCCTGGACAGGTCGGGCGGCGAGGCGGTGTTCATGGAAACCCCGAGGGAGCGCGACCGGTCGAGCGTGACCGGTCCGCAGCGGAGTTTACCGCGTCGATGCGGCGACGCCGCCGATGACTCCGGCGGCGTCGCGCGATGGTGGAAGGTGAATCAGCTGCGCTCGGCGTGCCGCGCCACCGGCCGCGACGAAGTGGCGGCGGGAGCGGCCTGCGCCTTTCGAGGTGCCCGCAGGAACGTCACCATCAGCGTCCAGTAGATTGCGAGCGCAGCCAGCGGCAACAGCGCCGGACGCGATCGATATCCGGTGAACGAGGCGATGAGTCCGCCGAAGCGTCCGGAATCGTCGAGCAGCCGCGTCGTGTTCCACACCGGGTCGACGATGTCGGGCAGCACGTCGAGGGCGATGAGCTTCTCGACCCCGGAAACGATCAGCGCGCCGGCAAGCAGCAGCAGCAGGGTCTCGCTGACGCGGAAGAACACCCGCCAGGACAGCCAGCGCGTGCCCTGCTGCAGCAGCCAGAATGTCGCGAACGCCGCGCCGATGCCCAGCACCAGCACGATCGGCAGGTTGGCGATGCCGTTCTTCTCCGCCCCCAGTCCGTAGAGGAACACCACCGCTTCGGCGCTTTCGCGGCCGACGGCCAGCGCGACGACGACCAGCAGGCCCCACCAATTGGCCTTGCGCACGTTGTCCGCCATGTTGGCCTCGAGGTCCTTCTTGAACGTCCGCCCGTGCCGGCGCATCCAGAACACCATCTGCACGATCAGCGCCGCCGCGACCAGCATGATCGCGACCTGGAAATAGTCGAGGGCATTGCCCGACAGCGACGACGCGATCCCCAGCATGATCAGCGCGAGCACGAGCGCCAACCCGGCGCCGGCGGCCACGCCGCCCCACAGGAAGCGCATGCCGGTCGCTGCATCGGGCCGCTGCTTCAGCCACGCGTAGAGGATGCCGACGACGAGCATCGCCTCGGCCGATTCGCGCCACACGATGAACAGTGCATTGCCCATTTCGAAACGGCTCCCGGAGTCGGCAGATCGCGTCGTCGCGCTACTTCGCGACCACCTTGCCTTGCCCCGTCTTCTCGTGGAACTCGTCGAAGAACCGGTATTCACCGGGCTTCAGCGCGTTGATCGTCACCACCGCCGTCTTACCGGGGGGGATCACCTTCTCCTGCTTCAGGTCCCGGCTTTCGAACTCGATGGCCGACTTGCCCTGGTTGGACACCTCGATCCGGAAGCGCTTGCCCGCCGGCACCTGGACGAGCGCAGGATCGAACCTGCCGTCACGCGCGACGAGCTTGAACGTCGCGAGGTCTTCAGCGAAAGCGGCGAGAGCGCTGGAGGCGAGCAAGGCGCCCAACATCAGTGCGAGCAGGGTTCGGGGGCGCATCGGTGGACTCGAGAGCTTCATTCGCGACGAGGTTACCAGAGGTTTTCTGGACTGTAAATAGGAATGATTTGCGTTCAATCAAGAATCGAGTGGACGAAGGCCGGCCCGGGATGCCGGAACGGTCGCGTTGCGCCGTTGTCGACACGGGCACGATAACAAACGTGCAATCAAAGGGTTGTGGCATCCTGGATACGCCGAGCGGCGTCCGCCGGATCACATCGCCATCGATCCGGCGGCACCCCCCGTTAAGCCCGCCGGCGCCGCCGGTCAGTCCAGCGGCACCGGCGACGGCGGCGCGGCGGTCGATCCGCGGCGCCGGCTGCCGACCAGCGCGTGGACGGTGATCAGCGCCAGCCCGATTCCGATCAGCGCAATGCCCTGCCATTCGTTGGGCGCGAGGCGCTCGCCGAAGATCGCCATCGACGCGAGCAGCGCGATGACCGGGATCGCGAACATGTTGAGCGACGCGGTGCCGGCCGGGAGCCAGCGCAGCACCGTCATCCACACCAGAAAGCCCCCGGCGCTGGAGATTACCGAAATGTAGAGGAACAGCGCGACCTGCGAGACGCTCCACTGGGTCGCCGGTCCGCCGTAGATCCATGGAAGCGCAGCGAGCGGCAGCGCACCCAGCGCCATCTGCCAGGCAATGAACGGCAGCATGTCGAAGCCGCGGTCGCGCTGGTAGTGCTTCAACGCCACGGTGCCGGCACCCCAGCCGAAGCCGGAGGCGATGGCCCACAGATTGGACTGGACGTCGCCGTGCCATGCCCAGGGCGCGACGACCAGGACCAGTCCGCCGAACGCGAAGGCGATCGCAGGAATCTGCAGCCCGCGGATTCGTTCGTGGAGCACGGGCCACGCGATCAGCAGCGTCCAGAACGGCATCGTGAACACCAGCACCGATGCCTTGCCCGCCCCGCCGCCGGCCACCGCCAGCATCGTCGCCCCGAAATTGACCGTCGTCTGGAAGGTGCCGGTGACGATGACGGCGCGCCAGCTGTGCGGCAGCATGCGCCCGCGGCGGGCGATCAGCGCAGCGAACAGCACCGCTGCGGCGGCGCAGGTGCGCTGCGCGTTCAGCACCAGCGGATTCGCATGCGCGAGCGCCGCCTTCATCACGATCCAGTTGAGGCCCCAGACCAGTGTCAGGAGTGCGAGCGCGACGTATGCGCCACGCCGCGAATGGACGCGCAAGCGGGACGGGATCAAGCGGCGACGAACGCTTCGATCAGTCCCGCGACGGCGGCAGGCTGGTCGTGGTGCAGCATGTGGCCCGCATCGGCGACCGTATGCAGCCTTCCGTCCGGAACGTGCCCGAGCCTGCTCCGCACGCCGTCGAGGCCGTCGGTTCCGATCTCGCCTTCGGGGTGGCCGCCCAGCCAGCGCGGAATGTGCGAATCGGCGGCAGCGACCCACAGCACCGGCGCGACGATATTGCGCCAGATGGCGAACACCTCCTCCATCCGGTACACGGTGGCGAACGGCAGCTTGTGGCGCGGATCGGACACGAGCTGCGCGCGGCCGTCGGGCAGCGTCGTGGCCCAGTGCGCGGCGAGAAAATCGGCCTTGTCGCGCGGCAGCCGCGGATTGTTCTTCTGCAGCCGGTCCGCGACCGCGGCGATGCTCGCGTAGGGCCTGAAATCCGGCGGTCTGGCGAGCGCGTCCAGCCACGCCGCAAGCTTGCGCGGCGCGTCGGCGGGCGCTTCCGCCGGAATGCCGAAACCGTCGAGCGAAACGACGCGCCGCACGCGCTGCGGTCGTGCGCCCGCGTAATGCATGACGATATTGCCGCCGAGACTGTGTCCGACGAGATTCACCTGCTCGTCGGGTGCGAAGTGCGCGAGCAGGGCCTCGAGGTCGGCGACGTAATCCTGGAACCAGTATCCCTGCGGCTGCCACGCCGACCTCCCGAAGCCGCGCAGATCGGGCGCGATCGCATGCCAGTCGCGGGCGAGCGCATCGACCAGGAACTGGAACGATGCGCCCACGTCCATCCAGCCGTGCAGCAGAAAGAGCTTCGGCGCCTCGGGGCGGCCCCAGGTCAGCACGTGATGCCGCTCGCCGCGGATGTCGACGAAATGCGACGCTGCAGGCTTCACGATGCCACGCGGGAAATCTTCATGTCGACAGCGCCTTCCTGACGTACGCAACCGTTGCGGTCGCCGACTACTTCCTGCGACACAGCGCGACGCCGTCCTGCCATCCGGTGCGATAGTTCGGATCGGCGGCAAACCGCGACGCGTCCTTGTGCACGACGCCGCCGGAACTCGCGCAGCCATCCGCGTATCCCTGGCGATAGGACAGCGGGAAGCCCGACAGATTGATCGCGGGAGCCGGTGGCTCGGCGTTGCGTGGCAGCGGGGGCGCCGTCGGCTGCTGCGCAGGCGCCGAGCGCATCGGCGGCCCCAGCGCGCAGGCCGACAGCGCGAGCGCAGCGCAGATTGCGCACAGCCACGCCGCTGTGCCGCTGCGCGACGCAACTTCGGGGAGACCCTTCGGGCCCGTTGTTTCGCCGTCGTGCCTTGCACTCCGGCAGTCGCCCTCGGGGCGGTCCTTCGGGCTCATCCGCGTCCCGTTGTTTCGCGATGGTCGGGGTAGAATTGTAGCAGGCGCTCGCTGGACGAATCGGCGTCGGGTCACGTTCCATCGCCAGTCGCACGCATCGTTTCCATGCCTCCTCCGAGCTTCGTCCATCTGCGACTGCATAGCGAGTTCTCGATCGCCGACGGAACGCTGCGCATCGACGATGCGATCGCCGCCGCCGAGGCCGACCGGATGCCGGCACTCGCGCTCACCGACCTCGCGAACCAGTTCGGGCTGATCAAGTTCTACCGGGCCGCGCGCGCGCGCGGCGTCAAGCCCATCGCCGGTTGCGACCTGTGGGTCGCCAACGACAGCGAGCGCGACCAGCCCTCGCGGGTGCTGCTGCTCGCCGCGTCGCGCGACGGCTACCTGAAGCTCTGCGACTGGCTGTCGCGCGCCTACCTGCACCACCAGCATCGCGGTCGCCCCGAGCTTCAGCGCGCGTGGTTCTCCGAGGGCACCGACGGCCTGATCGCGCTCTCCGGCGCGCGCGACGGCGACGTCGGCCAGGCACTGCTCCAGACCAACGCCGCCGGCGCCGCGCGCCTCGCCCGCGAGTGGGCCGCGTGGTTTCCGCAACGCTACGTGCTGGAGGTGCAGCGCGCCGGGCGCGCCGACGACGATGCGCTGGTGCGTGCGACCGCCGAGCTCGCCGATCGCCTCGCGCTGCCGATCGCCGCGACGCATCCGGTCCAGTTCCTGCGGCCGGAGGACTACCGGGCGCACGAGGCGCGCGTGTGCATCGCCGAAGGCCATTCGCTCGCCGACACGCGCAGGCCGCGCCGCTTCACGCCGCAGCAGTATTTCGCATCGCAGGCCGAGATGGTGGAGAAGTTCGCCGACCTGCCGCAGGCGCTCGCCAATACCCTGGCGATCGCGCAGCGCTGCAACCTGACGATCCCGCTGGGCAAGAACCACCTGCCCCGGTTTCCGACGCCCGAAGGGGTGACGCTCGACGACCACCTGCGCAACGAAGCCGCGCGCGGGCTCGAGGCGCGCCTCGCACAGCTCTTCCCCGACGCTGCCGAGCTCGAGCAGCGCCGGCCCGAATACGACTCGCGCCTCGATTTCGAGACCAAGACGATCGTGCAGATGGGTTTCTCCGGCTACTTCCTGATCGTCGCCGATTTCATCAACTGGGCGAAGCACCACGGCGTTCCCGTGGGTCCGGGGCGCGGCTCGGGGGCGGGGTCGCTGGTCGCGTATTCGCTGGGAATCACCGACCTCGATCCGCTGCGCTACCAGCTTCTGTTCGAGCGCTTCCTCAATCCCCAGCGCGTGTCGATGCCCGACTTCGACATCGATTTCTGCCAGGACGGCCGCGACCGGGTGATCGAGTACGTCAAGAACAAGTACGGTGCCGAGTCGGTATCGCAGATCGCGACCTTCGGCACCCTCGCCGCCAGGGCCGCGGTGCGCGACGTCGGCCGCGTCCTCGACCTCCCCTACTCGTTCGTCGACGGCATCGCCAAGCTGATCCCGTTCCAGCCGGGCAAGACGGTGACGCTGCGGCGGCGCCAGGGCGAGCCCGAAGCGAATGTCGTCTACGCGCGCGACGTCGAGCCGCTGCTCGACCAGCGCGAAGCCGACGAGGAGGAGGTGCGCGAGCTGCTGTCGCTGGCCTGCGAGCTCGAAGGCCTGCCGCGCAACGTCGGCATGCACGCCGGAGGCGTGCTGATCGCGCCGGGCAAGCTGACCGATTTCTGCCCGCTCTACGTCCAGCCGGGTGCGCAGTCGCCGGTGTCGCAATTCGACAAGGACGATGTCGAGGCCGTGGGGCTGGTCAAGTTCGACTTCCTGGGACTGACGACGCTCACGATCCTCGACTGGACGCTGCGCTACGTGCGCCACCTCGATCCGCAGTCGACAGTCTCGCTCGAAGCGCTCCCGCTCGACGACAAGGCAGCGTACGACGTCTTCCGCAGGGCCGACACCACCGCGGTGTTCCAGTTCGAGTCACGCGGCATGCGCGATCTGGTGAAGCAAGCCCAGCCGACACGCTTCGAGGACATCATCGCCCTGGTCGCGCTGTACCGGCCCGGGCCGATGCAGCTGATCCCCGACTACAACGCGCGCAAGAGCGGTCGCGAGCGCGTTGCGTACCTCGATCCGCGTCTCGCGCCGATCCTCGAGCCCACCTACGGCGTCATGGTGTACCAGGAGCAGGTCATGCAGATCGCGCAGGCGATCGGCGGCTACACGCTCGGCGATGCCGACCTCCTCCGCCGCGCGATGGGCAAGAAGAAGAAGGAGGAGATGGACCAGCAGCGCAGCATCTTCGTCGCCGGCGCGGAGAAGAACGGCCTGTCGCACGGGAAATCCGAGCAGCTGTTCGACCTGATGGCCAAGTTCGCCGACTACGGCTTCAACAAGTCGCACTCGGCTGCCTACGCGCTGGTCGCCTACCAGACCGCGTACTTCAAGGCCCATCACCCCGCGGCGTTCATGGCGGCGAACCTGTCGCTGGTCATGGACGACACCGACAAGGTGAAATCCTTCTACGACGACGCGGTGGCGCAGGGGCTCGCGATCCTGCCGCCCGACGTCAACGCCTCGCGCTACCGCTTCGAGCCGGTCGATGCGCGCAGCATCCGGTTCGGGTTGGGCGCAGTCAAGGGCACCGGAGAGGCCGCGATCAACGCGATCGTTGCCGCCCGCGAAGCCGACGGTCCGTTCACGGACCTGTTCGATTTCTGCCGCCGCGTCGACAAGCGGCTGGTGAACCGGCGCGTCGTCGAGGCACTGGTGCGGGCGGGCGCGTTCGACTCGGTCGACCGCAGCCGCGCGACGCTGTTCGCATCGGTGGGCATGGCGCTCGACGCCGGCGAGCGGGCGGCGGCCACGGCGGCGCAGGTGTCGCTGTTCGGCGAGGAGCCCGCCGCGCGCCTCGCCGCGATGTCGTCGGTGCGCGAGTGGACCGACGCCGAGCGGCTGGCCCACGAGAAGGGCGCGCTGGGGTTCTACCTGAGCGGGCACCCGTTCGCGGGCCTGGCTGCCGAGCTCGCGCCCATCGTCCGCACATCGCTCGCCAACCTGCAGCCGAGGAACGAGCGCGTGCTGGTGGCGGGCGTCGTGACGGCGCTGCGCGTGCAGGCGAGCAGGCGCGGCAAGATGGCGTTCGTGACCCTCGACGACGGCAAGGGCCGCGCCGAGATCATGGTCTACACCGAGATCTTCGACGGCGCGCGCGCGCTGCTGCGCGAGGACCAGCTCGTGGTCATGGAAGTGCGCGTGATGCAGCGCGTCAGCGACGACGGCGAGGTGCAGGGCCTGCGCATCATCGGCGAAGCCGTCTACGATCTCCGCGCAGTGCGCAAGCGCTGGGCGAAAGGGCTGCACATCGCCTGCAACGGCAACGCCGCGGCCGATCGGCTCGAGGAGATCCTGCAGCCGTTTTGCCCGGGGGAG
The DNA here is from genome assembly GCA_018971195.1 of Betaproteobacteria bacterium. Lineage (GTDB taxonomy): Bacteria > Pseudomonadota > Gammaproteobacteria > Burkholderiales > Casimicrobiaceae > VBCG01. The sequence continues at coordinate 3,990 of JAGXBK010000013.1, read as the reverse complement.
AAGCCGGTGACGGTCCGCTACGCCAGTGATCGCATCGCCGGCGAAGTCGAGCTGCCCGACGCATGGCGGGTCAATCTCGACGACGCGCTGATCGAACGGCTGTCCGCCTGGCTCGCACCCGAGAACGTACGCATCCTGTACTAGTGCCCGTCGATCCCATCGCTGCGAATGCGCGAGGGCGGCCCAAGCGGGCAGCAACCGGGCTGCGCGCCCCCGCCCTGACCGGTTCGCAGTGCTGAAGGTCGCAGCCGCGCGCTACGCGGCATTCTTCCGCCAGCCCGACGTCACGCGGCTGGTGGCGATGGCGCTGATCGCGCGGATGCCGCTGGGCACCGTCAATCTCGCGATGCTGCTCCACGTGCGCGCGCTGACGGGCTCCTACGCCGTCGCGGGCGCGACAGTCGGCGCCTGCCTCGCCGCGGCGGCGATCACCGCGCCCTTCGTGGGCCGCTTCATCGACCGCAATGGTGCGCGCAAGTTGCTGCTCGTCACCGGCATCGTGTACCCGGCGGCGCTGCTGGTCGTCTGGCTCGCGCGGCCGCTCGCATTGTCGACGCACGAGATCTGGGCGGTCGCTGCGCTCGCCGGCGCGTTCGCACCGCCGGTCGCGGTGCTGACGCGCACGATGTGGCGAAATCGCTTCGCCGACGCTCGCCAGCGCAACATCGCGTTCGCGCTCGATGCGGTCACGGTCGAGTTCGTATTCACCGCGGGACCGTCGCTGATCGCACTTCTGCTCGCGATCGGCTCGCCGGAGGTCGCATTCGGCGCCGCCTTCGCGTTCGCGGCGATTGCCGTGCCGGTGTTCGCTGCCTCGCCCGCGCTGCGCTACCTGCAGCACGACCAGACCCCGCAACGCCACCTGCTGGGACCGTTGACCGAGGGCAAGCTCCTCGTCGTCTATGCGATCACGCTGACGACGGCATTCTCCCTGGGACTGCTCGAGGTCGCCTACCCGGGATTCGCGACGCAGTCGGGCCACATGCCGCTCGCGGGGATCCTGATCGCGATCAACTCCATCGGCAGCGCTGCCGGCGGCCTGCTGTATGGCGGCATGCACGTCGCCCTGCCCGTCGAGAGGCAACTGCGACGCCTGCTGGTGATGCTCGCGCTTTCGGTCGCCGTGCAGGCAGCCATTTCCTCGGTCAGCTTGCTGATGGTGGCGGCGTTCTTCGCGGGATTCTGCATCGCGCCGACGGTAACCATCGTATCGCTGCTCGTGTCCACCTACGCCCCGCAGCGCTACGCGACCGAGGCCTTCACGTGGTCGACGACCTGCATCGTAAGCGGCATCGGCGCGGGCAATGCCCTGGGCGGCCTGCTGGTCGAGACCCACGGCGCTTCGAAGGTCTTTCTGGTGTCGGCAGCTGCGGCGCTCGCCGCTTCGATCTTTGCGCTGGTGCTGCGCCCGGTCGCTGCCCGGTAGAATCGTCGCTTCGACGGAGCACGCAGACATGACGATACCCACGACGATGCGCCACATTGCCGTTCGCGAAGCCGGGCCGCCCGAGGTCCTGGAGATCGCCGAAGGGCCGGTGCCGCGGCCGCGCGCCGGCGACGTGCTGGTCCAGGTCGCCTGGGCAGGCATCAACCGTCCGGACTGCGCGCAGCGCGCCGGCACCTACCCGCCGCCGCCCGACGCCTCGCCGATCCTCGGCCTCGAGATCGCGGGCCGCATCGTCGCCTGCGGCAAAGACGTCACCGGATGGACGATCGGCGACCCGGTCTGCGCGCTGACGCCGGGCGGTGGCTACGCCGAATACTGCACGACGCCCGCGTCGTGGTGCCTGCCGATCCCCAAGGGCTGGTCGCTCGAGCAGGCCGCGAGCCTGCCCGAGAACTACTTCACCGTCTGGAACAACGTGTTCGACCGCGCCGGCCTGAAGCGCGGCGAGTCGTTCATGGTGCACGGCGGCACCAGCGGTATCGGCCTCGCCGCAATCCAGCTCGCAAAGGCCTTCGGCGCCAAGGTGATCGCCACCGCGGGCTCGCCCGACAAGACGGCGTTCTGCGCGAAGATGGGCGCCGACCACGCGATCGATTACCGGACGCAGGATTTCCAGGAGGAGGTCAAGAGGATCACCGACAAGCGCGGCGTCGACGTGATCCTCGACATGGTCGGCGGGGACTACATCGAGAAGAACCTCAAATGCCTCGCGCTCGAAGGGCGGCTGTCGCAGATCGCCTTCCTCAAAGGCAGCCGGGTCGAATGCGACTGGCGCTTCATCATGCTGAAGCGCCTGACGGTCAGCGGCTCGACGCTGCGCGCGAGTCCCAGCGAGCGCAAGACCCGCCTCGCGGGCGAGTTGCGCGACAAGGTGTGGCCACTGCTCGAGCGCGGCGAGGTGAAGACGATCATCCACGCGTCTTTCGACCTCGCCGACGCAGCCAAGGGCCACGCGCTGATGGAGTCGTCGAAGCACATCGGCAAGATCATGCTGCGGGTTAAGGGATGATCGCAGCGCGTGCTCACGGTGACACTCGGCATCGAATGCTGAAACGGCGGCAACAACGCGAGCCGCGATACGACTGATGGACGAGTGCAACGCACATGTCGGGGCGTACCGTTGACGGATAGAATTAATGTCAATACAATTATTTGGAAATCACGTTCGACTCCGCGAAGCGCGAACAGACAATGCGCGAGCGCGGACTCGATTTCGCTCGAGCCGACGAGCTGTTCGCGGGACCGGCAATCAGCTTCGAGGATGTTCGGCGCAATTACGGCGAAGTGCGGATGGTGACGGTCGGATTGCTGGATGACAGAATCACGATCGTCGTGTGGACACAGCGCGGCCCCGGGCGTCGCATCATTTCGATGAGGCACTGCAATGAGCGGGAGCAAAGGCGGTTCGAAGCGTTCGTCGCGCGATGATGACGACGCATCCGAACTGACGACCAAGTCACTTGCGACCGGCCAGTGGACCGTCGGGGGAACCCCGGTATCTCCGGAGGAAGGACGCGCGGCGTTTCAGCGTGCGATGAAACGCGGGCGTCCGCGCAGCGAGTCACCGCGGACCATGGTATCCCTGCGTCTCGAGCGCGACGTCCTCGCGGCGCTTCGGGCAACCGGGCGTGGCTGGCAGACGAGAGTCAACGCCCTGCTGCGTGAAGCAGTGCTGAAGAAACGCGACTGACCTCAGTACGTCGCGCGCCCGCCAGAGAGATCGAACACCGCACCGGTCGAGAACGAGCATTCCTCGGAGGCGAGCCAGCAGACCATCGCTGCGATCTCGTCGACGCTGCCGAAGCGTCCCATCGGGATCTTCGACAGCATGAAGTCGATGTGCTGCTGCGTCATCTGATCGAAGATCGCCGTACGCACCGCCGCGGGGGTGACGCAGTTGACGCGGATGTCGGTCCTGGCGAGCTCCTTGCCGAGCGACTTGGTGAGACCGATCACCGCCGCCTTGGACGCGCTGTAGGCAGCTGCGTTCGGGTTGCCTTCCTTGCCCGCGACCGAGGCGATGTTGACGATGCGGCCGTAGCCCGTCTTGCGCATGATCGGGACGATCGCGCGGTTGCAGTAGAAAAGTCCGTGGACGTTTACGTCGAACACCTGGCGCCAGGCGTCGACTGGGTATTCCCAGGTCGTCGTGTTGGGGCCGGTCACGCCCGCCGAGCAGACGAGGATGTCGATACCCGCCATCGAGGCCTCGGTGGCCCTGGCCGCGCGCTCGACCGCATCGTTGTCGGCGACGTCGACGGCCATCGCGATCGCCTGCGCGCCGAGCTCGCTGCGGGCCCGGTCCAGCCCCGCCGGGTCGCGGTCCCAGAGCATCACCCTCGCCTCGCTCGCGATCATGCGCTGGGCAATCGCGAAGCCGATGCCCGCAGCGCCTCCGGTGACGACGGCGCGCCGGTTCCTCAAGTCGAGCTGGTTCATGCGTTCTCCGTCGCAGGCGTGGATGCGCGCCGGGACGTAATTTAGCACCTCCCTGCGCCGCGACATTCCGCGGAATGTCCGCTGCCCGGCGGCTGTTGACCCTT
>JAGXBK010000117.1 GCA_018971195.1 Betaproteobacteria bacterium | reverse complement strand
CGATGCCGGGCGCTCGCCCGGGGCGCCTGCGGCGCAGTCGTCGCAAAGCGGGTGGCTCGTGCGCGGCCGGTCGTGGGTTGACCGGCCGCCGCGAGCCGGGACCCGCGCGACGACGCGGGTGCGCCGCCGAAGCCGCGGGCGAGCGCCCGGCATCGCGCGCCTCAGCCTCAGTTCGGCGGCTGCATCGGCGGCCGCATCGGCGGCTGCATCGGCGATCGCAAGGAGGGTCGCGGCCCCGCGTGTCCGGTCAGCCGATCTGCGACGCCCGCAGCAGGCGCGCCAGGTCCTTGGACATCGCCTTGATGTCCGGATTCGCCGGCCAGGCGAGCACCAGGTTGCCCAGCGGGTCGACCAGGTACATGACGTCAAGCCCCCGCGGCAACGCCGCGAGCGCCGTCGGCGAGACGCGCGCGACGGCGAGGTCGGGGTGCTCGGCGAGCAGCGACGGCGCCGGCATCGCGGCGTCGGTCAGCAGCCACACGCGCTGCACGCGCTCGCGCTCGGCGTTCTGGATCGTGCGCGCCTGCCGCGAGGCGTAGAGTGCCTGCCGGCATGTGGGGTCGCACTCACCCGGGGCGGCGAACAGCACGACCCACTTGCCATGCAACCCGGCGCTGTCGAATGGCGCTCCCGCCGGCGTGGCGCCGATGATGTGCGGCAGCGTCTGCGCCGGAAGCAGCTCACCGTAATTGGTGCGCGCCATCCGCGGCCAATCGTAGTAGGCGACATAGGCGAGGACGATCGGCGCCACCGCGATCGCGGCGATCAGCACGATCATGCGCCGCGTCCGCGCGTCGGTGCCGCCGCCCGCTGCCGGATTGCCGGGGGCGCTCATCGCCACTTCCCTCGCAGCCACGGCCGCAGCGCGAACCAGAACCACAGTCCTGCCGCCATCGCGGCGAACGTGTACCACTGCAGCATGTATCCCTGATGCATCTCGATTCCGTAATCCGGGCGCGGCCAGTCGCGCGCAAGCCCCTCGCCGCCGGGTCCTTCGATCGCCTCGACGACGATCGGGAGCACCGGAAGCTCCGTTGCGGCGCCGAAGCGCTGCGGGTCGAGGTGCTCCCATAGCGGGCCATCGGGCACGCTCCCGTCGCCCAGCTCGAAGTAGTGCTCCGGCGGGATGTCGATGCGTCCGCGCAGCGAGACCACGCCGGTCGGCGGCGCGGGGTCGGGGAGGACTTCGCGCGTCGGCCCCATGTCGACCCAGCCGCGATCGACGAGCACGACACGAGCGTCGACGAGCCTCATCGGCGTCACGACGTCGTACCCGGCGCGCCCAGCGCGGACCTGGTTGTCGATCAGGATCTGGTGCGCGGCATCGAACATGCCGGTGATGACGACGTGGCGAAACCGCCAGTCGCGCCAGTCGGCGACGCCCGAAGGCAGCGGCACAGGCGCCTCGGCGGCGGCAGCCTCGATTTGCGCCCGCAGCGCTTCGGTCTGCAGCATGCGCCGGTGCTGCCAGTTTCCCGCAGCCACGAACAGGACGATGGCGGCGATGGTCGCCAGCGCCGGGATCCATGTCGGCCTGCCATGACCGTCGGACGACGGCGGCGGTGATCCGGTCACACCCGTCGGGGGGTCGAGGGTCGGCATCGCCCGATGCTAGACTGCGCAGCTCGAAAAGCGCGCCATGCGATACGTCGTCATACTCGTCCTGCTCGCGATCGTGACCGCATTGTTCACGGCGCTGGTGTTCCTGTACCGTGACCGCGGCCACGGGAACCGCGTCGTGACGGCGCTCGCGATCCGGGTGCTGCTCTCGATGGGGCTGATCGCCTTCCTCGTCCTCTCCTACCGGATGGGATGGATCAGCCCCGGCGGACTGTAGCCGGCTACAGCCAGTAGACGAGCACGAACAGCAGCAGCCAGACGACGTCGACGAAGTGCCAGTACCACGCCGCGGCCTCGAAGCCGAAATGGTGCTCGGCGTCGAAGTGCCCGCGGAACGCGCGGACCAGCATCACCGTCAGCATGATCGCGCCGATGGTCACGTGCGCCCCGTGGAAACCCGTCAGCATGAAGAATGTGGAGCCGTAGACCCCCGTCGACAGCTTGAGGTTGAGCTCGGTGTAGGCGTGGTGGTACTCGAACGCCTGGAGACCGAGGAACGTGAAGCCCAGCGCGATCGTGACGAACAGCCAGAACTTGAGCGCGCCGCGGTGCCCCGCTTTCAGCGCGTGGTGGGCGAGCGTCAGCGTGCCGCCCGAGGACACCAGGATGATCGTGTTGAGCAGCGGGATGCCGATCGCGTTCATCGGCGAGAACTGCTGCTTGATGTAGGGGCCCACCGTCGGCCACTGGGCGGCGTAGTTCGGCCACAGCTCGCGCCCGGTCAGCGCGCTGCCGAGATCGGGAGTCGAGATGTTCCGGACGTAGAACAGCGCGCCGAAGAACGCGGCGAAGAACATGACTTCGCTGAAGATGAACCAGCTCATGCCCCAGCGGAACGACAGGTCGACCTTCTTGTTGTAGAGGCGACCCTCGGACTCGCCGATCACGGTGCCGAACCAGCCGAACAGCATCACCAGCAGGAAGCAGAATCCGGCGAGCACGATCCACGGTCCGGCAGCGTAGCGGTTGAACCAGAACGCCGCGCCGGTGCCCATGAGCAGCAGGGCCAGCGATCCGGTGATCGGCCAGTGCGAGGGCTGCGGCAGGAAGTAATAGGGCTTGGCGCCCGGCGAGACTGCGCTCATCGATCACTCCTGATTGCGACGCTGGGGCCTCGGGTCAACGACCGCCGGCAGTTCGTCAGCCGTTGCCATTGCCTTCGACCTCGAAGAATGTGTACGAAAGCGTGATCGTCGACACCTGCTGCGGCAATTTGGGGTCGACGACGAACACGACTGGCATCTTCCGCGTTTCGCCCGGCGCGAGCGTCTGCCGCTTGAAGCAGAAGCAGTCGAGCTTGTGGAAATACTGCCCTGCGAACTGCGGGCCGTAGCTGGGAATCGCCTGTCCGGTCACCGCGTGGTCGGATTCGTTGACGACCTCGAACAACACCTGGGTCACCGCGCCCGGATGGACGTCGGTCGATTCCTGAAGAGCGCGGAATTTCCACGGCATGTTGCGCAGGTTCGTGTCGAACTCGATGCGCACCGAGCGGGTCGCGTCGACCTGGGTGTTGACGATCCGGTCGGGCCGGTCGATGTCACGCAGGCCCGTCGCCCGGCAGATCGCGTTGTAGAAAGGAACCATGGCATAGCCGAAACCGAACATCGCGACCGCGACGACCGCGAGCTTCATGAACAGGCGCCGGTTGCCGGGCAGGCGGTGGTCCGCGGTCGCCGGCGTGCTGCCGCTTCCGGGGCGCGGGGAGGGCTGATCGACGCTCATCTGCGCAGGTGCCGCCCGATCGCGACGCCGAGGTAGAGCAGCACGGCGACGCCCACGACCGCGATCGAGACGTCCGGGCTGCTGACGAGGCGGCTCGCGAAGAATCCGAAGAAGAACACCAGCACGATCGCCAGCAATCCGAATCCGGTCCTGCGATTCGCGGCGCGAAGCTTGCTCACGCGAAGGTCGCGGCGATTCTGCGTGATTCCGGTGCTCATGCCCGGCGCGTCCCGTGGTGGAACGCGGTGCCGCCGGCGTGCGCAGCGATGCGTGGCGCGGCTCTCATCGGACGACCGGCGGAGTCTCGAACGAGTGGTAGGGTGCCGGTGAGGGCAGCGTCCATTCGAGCGATGTCGCGCCGTCCCAGGGCTTGGCGGGCGCCGGCTTGCCGCCCCTGATGCATTTGATCACGGCATACAGGAATACGAGCTGCGACAGGCCGAATCCGAAGGCCCCGATCGACGAGACCATGTTCCAGTCGGCGAACTGCTGCGGATAGTCGGGGACGCGGCGCGGCATCCCGGCGAGCCCGAGGAAGTGCATCGGGAAGAAGGTGACGTTGAAGAGAATGAACGACAGCCAGAAATGCCATTTGGCGAGCGATTCATCGTACATGTGGCCGGTCCACTTCGGGAGCCAGTAATAGACGCCGCCGAAGAACGCGAACAGGGTTCCCGCGACCATCACGTAGTGGAAATGCGCGACGACGTAATACGTATCGTGCAGCGCCACGTCGAGCGGCACGATGCCCAGCACCAGGCCGGTGAATCCGCCGATGACGAAAAGGAACAGAAAGCCGAGCGCGAACATCATCGGCGCCTCGAGCGAAATCGAGCCCTTCCACATCGTCGCCAGCCAGTTGAACACCTTCACCCCGGTCGGCACCGCGATCAGCATCGTCGCGTACATGTAGAACAGGATGCCCGCGGTCGGAAGGCCGGTGGTGAACATGTGGTGCGCCCACACCATGAACGACAGGATCGCGATCGCGGCGACCGCGTAGACCATCGACGCGTAGCCGAACAGCGGCTTGCGGGAGAACGTGGGAATGATCTCCGAGATGATCCCGAAGGCGGGCAGGATGATGATGTAGACCTCGGGGTGGCCGAAGAACCAGAACACGTGCTGGAACAGGATCGGGTCCCCGCCGCCCGCAGCGTTGAAGAACGACGTCCCGAAATGCCGGTCGGTCAGCAGCATGGTGACCGCACCGGCGAGCACCGGCATCACCGCGATCAGCAGGTAGGCGGTGATGAGCCACGTCCAGCAGAAAAGCGGCATCTTCATCAGCGTCATGCCCGGGGCGCGCAGATTCAGGATCGTCGTGATGATGTTGATCGAGCCCATGATCGACGATGCGCCCATGATGTGGATCGCGAAGATCGTCAGGTCCATGCCCATGCCCTGCTCGATCGTCAGCGGCGGGTACAGCGTCCAGCCGCCGCCGGCCGCCCCACCCGGAACGAACAACGAGATCAGCAGCATCAGCGCCGCGGGCGGCAGCAGCCAGAAGCTCCAGTTGTTCATCCGCGCGAACGCCATGTCCGGCGCGCCGATCTGCATCGGGATCATCCAGTTGGCGAAACCGACGGCACCGGGCATCAGCGCGCCGAAGATCATGATCAGGCCGTGGAGAGTCGTCATCTCGTTGAAGAATTCGGGAGTGACGATCTGCAGCCCTGGCTCGAAGAGCTCGGCGCGGATCACGAAGGCCATGCAGCCACCGACGATGAACATCGTGAACGAGAACCACAGGTACAGCGTGCCGATGTCCTTGTGGTTGGTCGTCGTCACCCAGCGCATGATTCCCGTCGGATGGTGCGCGTGGTCGTCGTGCGCGTGTTCGTGTCCGCCGATCGGTTGCGTGATGCTGCTCATTTTCTGCTCCTGGATTCCCTGATCACTTGCGCTCGGCCTTGACTTCCGACGGCTGCACGATGTTCTCGCCGGCCTTGTTGCCCCAGCTGTTGCGCGTGTAGCTGATGACCGAGGCGATATCGACGTCCGAGAGCCCCTTCCACGACGGCATCTTGCCGCCGGCGCCGCCGGTCATCACCACGCCATTCGTCTGGCCGTTCAGCACGACGTCGATCTGGTGCTGGCGGGGTCCGAGCACGACCTTGTCGCCGACGAGCGCAGGCGCGCCGATCGCCGCGTTGCCGGTGCCGTTCGGCTGGTGGCACGCTGCGCAATTGCCGTTGAACACCTGCTGGCCCTTGGCGAGCAGGTCGTTCAGGCTCCAGACCTTGTTCGGGTCCTCGGCCGCGGCGCCGGCCTTCTGCTTCTGCTCGGCCAGCCACTTGGCATAGTCGTCCTTGGACTTGACCTCGACGACGATCGGCATGAAGGCATGCTCCTTGCCGCATAGCTTCGAGCACTGGCCGCGGTAGATCCCGACCTTGTCCGCCTCGAACCAGGTGTCGCGGACGAAGCCGGGAATCGCTTCCTGCTGCACGCCGAGCGCGGGAACATACCAGGAGTGAAGGACGTCGGCCGCAGTCACCAGCACCCGCACCTTGGTGTCGACCGGAACGACCAGCGGATTGTCGACCTCGAGCAGATAATGCGGGTCCTTCGCCGCACGGTTCCGGATCTCCGCGTACGGGGTCGACAGGGTCGAGTAGAAGCCGAAGCCTTCCTGCACGTAGTCGTAGCCCCACTTCCACTGGTAGCCCGTGACCTTGACCGTCATGCCGGGCGCCGACGTGTCGTGCATCGCCAGGATGAGCTTTGTCGCCGGCCACGCCATGAATATCAGGATCAGCAGCGGAATGACGGTCCAGACGACCTCGACCGTCGTGTTCTCGTGGAACTGCACCGCCTGGTGCCCGACCGACTTCCGGTGCTTGATCAGCGCGTAGAACATGGTTCCGAACACGCCGATGAAGATGACGACGCAGATCCAGAAGATGATCTCGTGCAGATGCGTGATCTGCGCGGAGATCGACGACCCGGGCGGCTGGAAATTCCAGTCCCAGTCGGCGAGCGCGACGCCCGGTACCGCCGGCAATCCCGCGCCTAGCGCGGCGGCAAGCCTCCAGCGGAAGCGGCTGCGCGTACGTCCGTTTCGATTCCCCACCATGCTGTCCCCGATCACGTCTTGCACGGCCCGGCCCGGCGTTCGCGCAGGTCCGGCGTAATGTGCTGCTGCCCTGGAAGGTGTGCGCGCAATGCGGAAGCCGCGTGGCGCAAAACCGGGAAATCTTAGCATGGTTCAATGCATTTCGAGAGCCGCCAGCGCTTCGAGGGCGAACCGGGACGGCATGCCGACTCCGAACGTGGCGAGCGGCGCCAGGCCGAGGCGCCGCGCGAGCGCATCGGCGTTGGCGTCGGCGAGCGGCAGGTCCGGTGACAGGCGATTGGCGACCCATCCGGCGAGGACGAGGCCCCGCGCGCGTATCGCCAGCGCCGAGAGCAGCGCGTGATTGAGACAGCCCAGGCGCATGCCGACGACGAGCAGCACCGGCAGGCCGAGGGCGCACGCGATGTCGAGCATGTCGCGGCGCTCGTCGAGCGGCACCAGCGCGCCTCCCGCGCCTTCGACGACCACTGCGTCCGAGCGCGCCGCGAGCCGCCCGTAGGCCTGCACGATGACACCGATGTCGATCGTCCTGCCCTCCGCGTGCGCCGCGAGGTGGGGCGCGACCGGCGCGTCGAACGCGTAGGGATTGCGGTCCGCCAGCGGCGCATCGACGTTGCCCGCCCGCGCGAGCGCCGCGACGTCGGCGTTGACGCTACATCCGGGATCGATCCCTGCGGCGACCGGCTTCATGCCGACGGCGCGCAGGCCGGCATCCCCCAGCGCCCCCAGCAGGGCGGCCGCCACGAAAGTCTTGCCGACACCGGTGTCGGTGCCCGTCACGAATACCCCAATGGGTATGTTCATCTCCGACTTCGCCTCACGACCGCGCCGGCCGCTGCAACCTGACGATCGCGTGGCCCTCGGGGGTCGAACGCGGCTCGGGCTTCCAGGCGTGGCCGTAGACGACCTCGAACGTCAACGGGATCCGGCCGTCGCGACGCAGCGCCTCGAGCCGCCCGGTGGCCCTCGACCAGCGCGCGCGCCCGGTGAGCCCGTGCGCACGCCCGCGCGTGCGGTTGGTCGCGCCGATCGCCTTCAGCTCGCCGAGCATCGCCTGCGGCGTGGCGTAGGTCAGCGTGATGCGCTCCATGTCCATCACCGGGTCGGCGAAGCCCGCATGGACCAGCATGTCGCCGATGTCGTGCATGTCGATGAAGCGGCTGGTGTGAGTGTCGGCGTCGACGCCGGCGAATGCGTCGCGGACCTCGCGCAGCGTATCGGGACCGAAGGTCGTGAACGACAGCAGCCCTCCGACCCTCAGCACGCGGCGAAACTCGCCGAAGGCGCGCGGCAGGTCGTTCACCCATTGCAGCGCGAGGTTGCTCCACGCGAGATCGACCGAGGCGCCGGCGATCGGCAATGCCGCGATGTCGGCGCAGACGAACTGCGGTGCGGGGGCGAGCAAGCGGGCGGCGAGCGGCCGCAGCAGCCGGTGGAGCATCGAATGCCCGCGGCCGGCGCGATCGCGCGCCAGCTGCAGCATCGGCAGCGCGAGGTCGAGCGCGACGACGCGCACGCCGGGATAGCGCGCCGAGAGCTCGCCGATCGCCTCGCCGGTGCCGCATCCCGCGTCGAGGATCGCCTGCGGCGCGAGCCGCACGACATCGAGGCGCTGCGCCATCCGCGCGCCGATCTCGCGCTGCAGCGCGGCTGCCCCGTCGTAGGTGGCTGCCGCGCGCGAGAACCCCCGTCGCACGGCTCGCGGGTCGACGTCGAGCGGGTCGGGCGCCGGGAACGACGGATCAGCCATCGTCGAACGACGCCAATGCGTCGACGAACGCGCGCGGATGCGACAGGAACGGCGCGTGTGCGGCACCCGGGATCGGCGCATAGACGCCGCGCCGCAGCCCCGCCGCCAGCTCGCGCGTCGCGTCGAGCGGGACCAGCGCGTCGCGATCGCCGCCGATCACCAGCGCCGGGACGGTGATGCGCGAAAGCTCAGGACGCAGGTCGTTGTCCGCGAGCATCGCCAGCGTTTCGGCGAGCACCGCCGCGCCGGGCTCGCCGCGCTCGAACAGCTGCGCGCGCAGCGCCGAGAG
>JAGXBK010000285.1 GCA_018971195.1 Betaproteobacteria bacterium | reverse complement strand
GCCCGCCGCAACCAAGCCCGCACCCGTCGCCGGTGCGGCAGCGACCGGGGTGCCACCGGCGGCGGGCGCGCCGATCGCAGCGCAGGCGGCTCCGCAAGGCGTGCCGCCGGCCGCGCAAGCTGCGCCTCCGGCGGCGCCACCTGCGCAAGCGGCAGCGCCGGTTGCACCCGCGACGGCGCAAGCTGCGGGAGCGGCACCGGCCCAGGCCGCTCCCCCCGCTGCGCAGGCCCCGCTGCCGGTACCGCCACCCACCGCCCAAGCACAACCGCCGGTGCGAGCCCAGCCAGCCGCGGGGCAGCGGGCGCCGGACGCGCCGTCCCAGTTCGGGCCGCTGCCCCCGGGTGCCGACGGCAATCCTTCGTCGGAGGGGCGATGACCATGACGCCGGCGATGGTCAAGAAGCTGCCGGCGTCCCGGCAGCGCGCCCTTGCGCTGCTGCTGTTCGTCGCGGCGGTCGCCATCGTGCTGGCCGTCGTGCTCGGCCCGGTCATCCTGCTGCACCGTCATTACGACCGCGCGATCGCCGAGACTTCGGAACGGCTGCGCGTCTACGAGCGCGTCGCCGCGCAGGCGCCGCGGTTGCGGGTAGCGCTCGCGGCGATGGACCGGCGCAACGGTCGCCGCTTCTATCTTGCGAACACGGCGGCCAATCTCGCCGGCGCCGAGGTGCAGGAGCTGGTGAAGGCGGCGATCGAGAGCAACGGGGGCAGGATCACGACCAGCCAGAATACGACACCGCGCGACGACGGGCGCTTTCGCGAGATCGGCGTCAACGTCCAGTTCTTCGCGACGACGCCCAACCTGCAGAAGATCCTGATGGCCATCGAGACCCACGTCCCCTATCTGATCGTCGACAACCTGACGGTCAGGCCGTTGAATGCGTTTCGCGGCTTCAAGCCCGGCCCCGGGCAGGAACCCGAGTTGAACGTGCAGCTCGATGTCGGCGGCTGGGCCTATCCCGAGACGGCGAAGCCGGCCGCCGCAGCCGCGAAGGCGTCGTGATGCCTGGTGGAGACACGCGATGAACGAGAGCCGGTCTTTGCGCAGCCTGGCCCTGTGGGTCGTGCTTTTCGCGCTGGTGCTCGCGATCCTGGGATGGGAGACGGACTGGGGCGACGGCGTGAGCCTCCCGGTCCCGGGCGCGGGAGCGGTCGCGCCGCAGCCGGTCGATGTCGCATTAATGCCCGAGTACGCGATCGACGGCGGCCTTGCGGCCCGCAAGGAGACGGTCGACCGCGTGCTGTTCAATCCCACGCGCCGGCCCGCGCCCCCCGCGACCCAGACCGCAGGCGGCAATTCCGCGCTTCCGCACGGCAAGTACGTCCTGACCGGCACTACCGTCGCAGGCGACGTCGCGACCGCGATGCTGCGTGAAGTGGCCGGCGGCAAGTCCCATACGGTGCGCAAGGGTGACAAGATCGATGGCGCGCTCGTCGCCGACGTGACACCCGACAGCGTCAAGCTCACGCTGGGCGCCGACTCCGAGGACCTGACGCTCAAGGTGGCGGCCGGCCCGAAAACGACGATTCAGCCCGCCGCATTGGTGAATGTGCCGGGCACGCTGCAGCAAGCGCCGCGCCCGGCGATATCGGGCTCGAATTCGGCAGCACCGCAGGGTGTGCACGCAGAGACTGTCAGCGAG
>JAGXBK010000012.1 GCA_018971195.1 Betaproteobacteria bacterium | reverse complement strand
GGCGCTGGTGCTGCTGGTCCGCCCGACGGGCCTCTTCGGCGCCGCGCCCGCGTTCCACGCGCCGCCGCTCACCGCGGTCGAGCGCGCCCGGGTCGCGCGTCCCGCAAGGCCACAGGCGTTCGTCGCGATCGCGTTGGTCGCCGCCGGATTGTTGCTGCCGCTCACCGGCGACACCTACACACGGGTGCTCGCGACCGACATCCTCGTCGCCGCATTGTTTGCGGGCAGCCTTCAGTTGCTGACCGGTCGCGGCGGGATGACGTCGTTCGGCCATGCGGCGTACTTCGGCATCGGTGGCTATGCCGCCGCGATCGCGGCGACCCACGGCTATCCTTTCGTCGCGGATCTCGTCGCGGCGCCTCTCGCGGCGGCGCTCGCCGCGCTGGCCTTCGGCGCGATCTGCAGGCGCCTGTCGGGCATCTATTTCGCGATGCTGACCCTCGCCTTCGCACAGATCGCCTGGTCGATCGCGCTGGACTGGGACAGCGTCACCGGCGGCTCCAACGGCATCACCGGCGTCTGGCCGCCTGCAGCCCTCGCCGATCCTTCGCGCTATTACCTGCTGGTCCTCGCGATCGTCGCACCGGCGCTGGTCGCGCTGGTCGTCATCGCGTTCACGCCATTCGGGTATGCCCTGCGCGCCGGCCGCGATTCACCGCTGCGTGCCGCTGCGATCGGCATCGACGTCGGTCGCCGACGCATCAAGGGACTGTGGCTTTCGGGCGCGTTCGCCGGTCTCGCGGGGGGCCTCTATGCGTATTCGAAGGGCGGAATCGGCCCCGATGCCCTCGCCATCCCGCGCTCCGTCGACGCGCTGGTGATGATGCTGATCGGCGGCCAGACCGCCTGGTTCGGCCCGCTCGCAGGCTCGGCCGCGCTGACCCTGCTCCAGGACACGCTGTCCCGCACGACCGAGTACTGGCGGGCGTGGGTCGGCGTTGCCATCCTGGCGCTGGTGCTGGCCTTCCCCGGCGGCCTCGGCGGCGCGCTCGGTGCCTGGTCGCGCCGACTGCGAAGGTCGCCGTGAGCGCACCTGTGCTGCGCGTCAGGGGGCTGCGCAAGGCCTTCGGAGGCGTCGCCGCGCTGCGCGACCTGAGCTTCGGCGTCGATCGCGGCGAAGTGGTGGCGCTGATCGGTCCCAACGGCGCCGGCAAGACCACCTGCTTCAACCTGATCGACGGCCAGCTCGCCCCCGACGCGGGCGACGTGCAGTTCGAGTCCCGTTCGATCACCGGGCTGGCGGCGCAGGCGATCGCGCACCGCGGCATCGGCCGGACGTTCCAGGTCGCGGCGACATTCGCGTCGATGACGGTGCGCGAGAGCGTGGTCCTCGCCCTCGCCGCGCGCGATCGGCACGACGCGCGAATCGGCCCCGGTCTGCTCCCGGCCGCCACGCCCGAAGCCGATGCGCTCCTGGCAACCGTCGGGATCGCGGCGCTCGCGGAGCGGCATTGCGCGGCGCTCGCGTACGGCGATGCCAAGCGGGTCGAGCTCGCGCTGGCGCTGGCCGGCAATCCACGTCTGCTGCTGATGGACGAGCCCACCGCCGGGATGGCGCCGCAATCCCGCCGCGAGCTGATGCAGCTTGCGACCGGTCTGGTTCGCCGGGGCGAGGCGGCCATGCTGTTCACCGAGCACGACATGGACATCGTGTTCGAGTTCGCCGACCGCATCATCGTGCTGGACCGCGGAACCGTGATCGCCGAGGGCCCGCCCGCCGCCATCCGCGCCGATCCGCGGGTGCGGGCCGTCTACCTGGGCGAGGACCCTTCCGCCTGACGCGGTCGCTGCGACCGGCCGCAACGGTCACTCCGGCACCTACCGGTAGCGAATCCGCGACACGGCGCGCAGGTTCTCGGCCGACGTGGTCGGAAAGCCGAAGAACTCGAGGTAGGCTGGAATCATCTCGAACAGCATGTCGGTGCCGACCTGCACCGGGCAACCCTTGTCCATCGCCGCGCGCAGCAGCGGCGTGTATTCCTCCTTCATCACCACCTCGCCGACGAAGGTTCCGGCCGCGATCCGCCCGACATCCATCGGCAGCGGATCGCCGTCCTTCATCCCCAGCGGCGTCGCGTTGACGACGACGTCATGGCCGGCCGGGTCGTTCGATCCCGTGTCGACGACGAGCGCCGGATAGTGTTCACGCAGGCGCCTGCCCAGTGACTCGGCAGCCGCCCGATCCGAATCGAACAGCCCGATCGAAGCGACCCCCGCCGCCGCCAGCGACGCCGCGATCGCGGACCCGACGCCGCCGGCGCCGACCACCAGCGCCTTCGCGCCCTCGAGCCTGCAACCCTTGCGCTGCGCGCCGCGCACGAAGCCCGCGCCGTCGAACATGTCACCCAGCAGGGTGCCGTCGGGACGCTTGAGGATCGCGTTGCAGGATCCCGCAACCTTCACCGTCGGCGTCACCTCGTCGAGCAGCGCGACAGTCGTCACCTTGTGCGGCATGGTGACCAGCGCGCCGCGGATGTTGGTCATCCTGAACAGGCCGCGCAGGAACTCGGCGTAGTCGTCGGCCCTCACCCCCATCGGCACGACGACGGCGTCGATGCCCGCCTGCTCGAAATACGGGTTGTAGATCATCGGCGCCTTGAACGCCTCGGTCGGATACCCGATGTGCGCGATCAGCGTCGTCGTTCCGGTCACCATCTTGACGCTCCGAACCTGATGGGCCGAGTATACGCAACAGGCCGACCCTCCCCTGCCCGCGCCCATCCCGGCACCCGGGCGCCGTGGGGCCGACGACCCCGTCTCGCGAACCATGCCGACGCCCCCCCGCTTCGATCACGAGCCGCTGACCCCGACCGCGTTCCTCCAGCGCGCGGCCCGGGTGTTTCCCGATCGCATCGGTGTCGTCGACGGCGAGCTGCGCTACACGTGGAGCGGGTTTCTGGATCGATGCGCGCGGCTCGCAGGCGCGCTCCGGGCTGCCGGCGTCGCGCCCGGCGATCGCGTCGCAGTCCTGGCACCGAACTCCCACGTCCTGCTCGCCGCGCACTACGCGGTCCCGTTCGCGGGCGCGGTGCTGGTTGCGCTGAACACGCGACTGACGCCGGCCGATATCGCCTGGATCCTCGATCACGCCGGAGCGACAGTGCTGATCTGCGACGACGCCCTCGCGGCTGCGGGCGAGCAGGCTGCCGCGCGGGCGGCATCACACCCACGCCTGTGGCGGGCAGGCGGCGCCCGCGACGAGATCGAGGCACGGATCGCCCGATCGGCACCCCTGGTGCACCCGGTGGAGGACGAGCGAGGGCTGCTCGCCATCGACTACACCAGCGGCACCACCGGCGCGCCGAAAGGCGTCATGTACCACCATCGCGGGGCCTATCTGCAGGCGCTGGCGATGGCGATGCACATGCGCCTCGACAGCGACTCGGTCTACCTGTGGACGCTGCCGATGTTCCACTGCAACGGCTGGTGCTTTCCCTGGGCGGTGACGGCGATGGGGGGCTGCCACCTGTGCCTGCCCCGGATCGACGCCGCGGCGATCTGGCGCCATATGCGTCATTCCGGCGTCACCCATTTCTGCGCTGCGCCGACGCTGCTGACGATGACGGTCTGGGATCCCGACGCGGGCCGGCTCGAACCCAGCGTGCGCGTGGCGACCGGCGGGGCGCCCCCGACGCCGGCGCTGCTGCAGCGTCTGTCCGCGCTCGGCATGGATATCACGCACCTGTACGGCCTGACCGAGACTTACGGACCGTCGGCGATCTGCGAGTGGCGCAGGGAATGGGATTCGCTCCCGATGCCCGAACAGGCCCGGCTCAAGGCTCGCCAGGGAGTATGCAACGTCATCGGGACCCCGCTGCGCGTCGTCGACGCCGTGGGCAACGACGTGCCGGCCGACGGGAACACGATGGGCGAGATCGCGATCCGCGGCAACAACGTGATGCTCGGCTACTACCGCGACGACTCCGCGACGCAACGGGCCTGCCCCGACGGGTGGTTCCGCACCGGGGATCTCGGCGTGATGCACGCCGACGGCTACGTCGAGCTGCGCGATCGCGCCAAGGACATCATCATCTCGGGCGGCGAGAACATCGCGTCGGTCGAGGTCGAGCAGGCGATCGACAGCCATCCGGCCGTGCTCGAGGTCGCAGTGGTCGCAGGCCCCGACAAGAAATGGGGCGAGGTGCCCGTCGCGTTCGTGACCCTCAAGGCCGGTGCCAGCGCGACGGAGCGCGAGCTGATCGACCACGTCCGGGGCCGCGTCGCGCATTTCAAGGCGCCACGACGTGTGGTCTTCGGGCCCCTGCCCAAGACCTCGACCGGCAAGATCCAGAAGAAGGCGCTGCGCGACCAGCTCCGTTGACCATGGATTTCGACATCCCGCCTGACCTCGTCGAACTGCAGCTGCGCATCCGCAGGTTCATCGCCGACGAGGTCATTCCCCTCGAGTCCGATCCGCGACGCACGGCGCACGGACCGAGCGAGGAGCTGCGCCGCGACCTCGTCGCGCGGGCGCGTCGCGCAGGCCTGCTGTCACCGCAGGTGGCGCGCGAATACGGTGGGCTCGCGCTGTCGCATGTCGGACGCGCGATCGCCTTCGAGGAGGCGGGCTATTCGCTGCTCGGGCCGATTGCGCTCAACGTGTCCGCCCCCGACGAAGGCAACATGCACCTGCTGGAGGCGATCGCCAGGCCCGCCCACAAGGAACGCTGGCTGCGCCCGCTTGCCGCGGGCGAGATCCGCTCGTGCTTCTGCATGACCGAGCCCGAGCCCGGCGCGGGCTCCGATCCCTCGATGCTGATGACGACGGCGACCCGCGACGGCGAGCACTACGTGATCAACGGCGGCAAGTGGTTCATCACCGGCGCCGACGGCGCGGCGTTCGCGATCATCATGGCCAGGGCCGACGACGACGGCGCGACGATGTTCCTGTCCGACATGAATGCCCCGGGCATCGCCGTCGAGCGCTCGATGTGGAGCCTCGACACCTGCTTTCCGGGCGGGCATGGCGTGGTGCGCTTCGACAACCTGCGCGTCCCCTCCGACGACATCCTCGGTGAGCTGGGCCAGGGCTTCAGGTACGCCCAGGTCCGCCTCTCCCCGGCGCGGCTTACCCACTGCATGCGCTGGCTGGGCGCCGCGCGCCGCGCGCATGACATCGCCGTCGACTACGCGCGGCGGCGCCACGCGTTCGGCAAGCCGATCGGCGAGCACGAAGGCGTCGGGTTCATGCTCGCCGACAACGAGATCGACCTGCACGTCGCGCGGCTCGCCATCTGGCATTGCGCGTGGGTCCTCGACCGCGGCGAGCTCGCGTTGCACGCGTCGAGTCGTGCCAAGGTGATCGTTTCCGAGGCCGTGGGTCGTGTCGCCGACCGCTGCGTCCAGGTGCTCGGCGGCCAGGGCGTGACCGGCGAGACCATCGTCGCGCGAATCTTTGCCGACCTGCGCGCATTCCGGATCTACGACGGCCCCTCCGAAGTCCATCGCTGGAGCATCGCCAAGCGCATCCTGAGAGGCGCGCGCAGCGGCGGCACGGCACCCGCGCCACCCGCAGCCTAGATGCCGGGAACCGCTACGCCCGAGGCGCGCGGAATCGCCGCCTGGCTCGTCCGGGAGATGCAGGCCCGCGAGGTCCGGATCTGCCGCTACGAGCGCCTTTCAGGCGGCGCGATCCAGGGAAACTTCGCGCTCGACGTCGAGGTCGTCGGCGGGCCGTACGCCGGCCCTCAGGCGCTGGTACTGCGCACCGACGCGCCTTCGGGCGTGGCGGCGAGCCTGACTCGCGCGCAGGAATTCGACGTGCTGCGCGTGGCGCATCGGGCAGGCGTGCTGGCGCCGGAACCGCTGTTCCTGTGTCGCGATCCGGCCATCATCGGCCGCCAGTTCTTCGTCATGCGCCGCCTCGCCGGCGTGGGGGCTGGCCACAAGCTGGTCCGTGACGTTGCGCTGGTGCCCGACGGGCCCGCGCTCGCCCGCGAGCTCGGAGCGAACCTCGGCCGCATCCACGCGCTGAAGCCGCCGCAACCCGGTCTCGACGCGCTCCCGCCACCGCCAGCGGATCCGGCGCGTGCCACCATCGCCCAATGCCGCGGGTATCTCGACGCGATGGACGATGCCCACCCGGGCCTCGAATGGGGGTTGCGCTGGTGCGAGCTCCATGCCCCCGCATCCGCAGAGGTCACCCTGGTCCACCGCGACTACCGTACCGGAAACTATCTGGTGGACGCAGGACACCTCAGCGGCGTGCTCGACTGGGAGTTCGCGGGCTGGGGCGATCCGCGCGAGGACCTTGGCTGGTTCACCGCGCGCTGCTGGCGCTTCGGCGCGAACGACCGCGAGGCCGGCGGAATCGCGTCAGCCGCGGACTTCCTGCAAGGCTATGAATCGACCGCGAAGCGCGTGATCACGCGCGGCGATCTCGATTACTGGCAGGTGATGGCCCACCTGCGCTGGGCCATGATCGCGTTGCAGCAGGCTCGGCGCCATCTCGTCGGCGGCGAAACCTCGCTCGAGCTCGCGTTGACCGGCCGCATCGTCCACGACCTCGAGTACGAAATCCTGCACCTCAGCGAAGGCGCCGCGCGATGAGCGACATTCCCGACGCGTCGGATCTGCTCGCCGCGGCGCGCGACGCGCTGTTGCGCGAACTGCTTCCGGCCCTGCCCGGCGACCGGCGCTATGCGGGATTGATGATCGCCAATGCGATCGCGATCGCCGATCGTGAACACCGCAGCGGCGGCGACGCCTTGCGCGAGGAGACCTCGCGGCTGCGCGAGCTGCTGGCGTCGGTCACGGGGTCGGCGGCTCCGCAAGACGCAGTCCAGGCTAGTCTGGTGACTGGATCCAGTGGATCTTCCGCAACCGCTGCGGCACTGCGCCGGGCGCTCGCCGCAGCGATCCGCGCCGGAGCCTTCGACGTCCCTCCGCAGCACGACGCATTGGTCGCCCACCTGCGGCGGACCAGCGCCGATTGGACCGCGATCTCCAACCCCAAGGCCCTGCACGAGAGGTGGCGTTCGCCGTCATCGCAAGGGACGGTCCCGCCATTCGCCTCGCGCAACTTTTCCGGAGGTCAGTCGTGAGCACGCCCTGCATCATCACCGTCGCCATCACCGGCTCGGTGCCGAAGAAGAAAGACAACCCCGCGGTTCCCATTTCGGTCGACGAGCAGATCGAATCTGCGCAGGAGGCTTTCGAGGCCGGCGCGACACTCGTGCACCTTCACGTTCGCAACGACGACGAATCGCCGACCTCGGATCCCGAGCGCTTCGGCAGGCTGCTCGAAGGCATCCGCGCGCGCTGCCCGGGCATGATCACCCAGATCTCCACCGGCGGCCGCTCGGGCGCGGGGCGCGAGCGCGGAGCGATGCTCGGCCTGCGTCCCGACATGGCGTCGCTCGCCACCGGCTCGGTCAATTTCCCGACGCGCGTCTACGACAACGCCCCCGACCTGGTCGACTGGCTGGCCTCCGAGATGCAGCGCTTCGGGATCAAGCCCGAGATCGAAGCCTTCGACCTGTCGATGATCTTCCAGGCTGCCGCGATGCAGCGCGCGGGCCGGATCGCCGGACCGCTGCACGTGCAGTTCGTCATGGGCGTGAAGAACGCGATGCCCGTCGACCGCGACGTGCTGGAGTTCTATGTCAAGACGCTGAAGCGCCTCGATCCCGACGCCACCTGGACCGGCGCCGGCATCGGGAAAGACCAGGTCACGCTCGCGCGCTGGTCGCTGGAGCTCGGTGGCCACTGCAGGACCGGTCTCGAGGACAATGTGCGCCTCGACAAGGCGACCCTGGCACCGTCGAATGCCGCACTGGTCGAGCAGGTCGTCGAGCTCTGCGGCGAATACGGGCGGCGCCCGGCGACGGTGCTCGAGGCCCGCCGACTGCTGGCGCTGCCGCCCGCGAGCGCCGGTTAGCGCCCGCTTCGCGCGCCTGCGGGTCCGGGGCCGGCGGATCGGAACCGCGCGCGCCTCAGGCCGACATCCGGGCAAAGCCATCGGCGAGATCGGCGATCAGGTCGTCGGCGTCCTCGAGGCCGATGTGCAGCCGCACGCAGGGCCCGGCGCTCTGCCAGCGCGTGGCGCTGCGCACGCGCTCGGGCCAGGTCGGGATCATCAGGCTCTCGAAGCCGCCCCAGCTCCAGCCCATGCCGAACAGGCGCATGCCATCGAGCATGGCCGCGAGTCGCGACGTCGCGACCGGCTTCAGCACCACCCCGAACAGCCCGGACGCCATCGCGAAATCGCGCTTCCAGATCTCGTGGCCCCGCGCGCCCGGCAGCGCAGGATAGAGCACTTCGTCGACCTCCGGCCGGGCTTTCAGCCACTGCGCAATGCGCAGCGCGCTCGCCTGGTGGCGTTCGAGCCTCACCGCGAGCGTCCGCAGTCCGCGCAGCGCGAGGAAGCAGTCGTCGGGCGAAGGCGTCACTCCCGTGTCGGTCCACAGGCGGCTCAGCGCGGGGAACGTCCGTGCATTGGCGACAATCGCCCCCAGCAGCACATCCGAGTGGCCGCCGATGTACTTGGTCGCGGCGTGCACCGAAACGTCGACGCCATGGTCGAACGAGCGAAAGCCCAGCGGCGTCGCCCACGTGTTGTCGAGGACGACGACCGCGCCGCGGGCGTGCGCCGCATCGGAGATGGCGCGCAGGTCCTGCACTTCGAAAGTCAGCGATCCCGGCGACTCGGTGAAGACGATCCGCGTGTTGGGCTTCAGCACGCGTTCGATGCCGCTGCCGATCAGCGGGTCGTAGTAGTCGACCTCGATCCCGAGGCGGCGCAGATGGTTCTCGCAGAACCGCCGCGTGGGCCCATAGACCGAATCGGTGACCAGCACGTGATCGCCGGGATTGGCCAGCGCCAGCAGCGGGAAGGTGGTCGCGGCGAGGCCGGAAGGCACCATCAGCGCTGCGTCGCCGCCTTCGATCTCGGCGAGTGCGGCCTGCAGGTCGCGGACGGTGGGCAGGCCGTGCAGGCCGTAGGTGAGGCCGTCGTATTCGCCGCGCGACGCGCGCTCCAGATCGGCCAGCGTCGGGAACAGGATCGTCGAGGCACGGAACACCGGTGTGTTGACGACGCCCAGGAAGCGCCGCGGATCGCGTCCGGCGTGGACGACGCGGGTCGCAGAGTGGTCGTGCGGGCGATGGCTCATGTGCTGCTCCGAAAGCCGCGATGCTACCCAATCGGGCCGGAGGGCGCCAATCGACGCGATGCCCCACGTCAGCGAGATGGGCGCGCGTCGCGCCCCGTCACGCGCGGCGCGAAGCGACGAGCGCCGCAGCGACGATCAGCGCGGCACCTGCGACGGTGCGCGACCCCGGAATCTCGTTCAGCAGCCATGCGGCCAGCGCGATGCCGTACACCGGCTCGAGCGCGGCGACCACGCTCGCCACGTGCGCCGACACGCGGCGCATGCTGGCGATGAACAGCGTATGCGCGAGCGCCGTGCAAACGATGCCCAGCACCGCGAGCAGCGCGAGGTCGCGCGCGGTCGGCCACGCCGGCGCTCCCCCGAGCGTCGCGATCGGCAACAGGCACGCCGCCGCCACGGCGTTCTGCCACAGCGCAATGCGCGCCGGGTCGTTGGCGGCGACCAGACCGCGGTTGCGCACGGCGAGCCACGCAAAGCTCGCACCCGAGACGAGACCCCAGACCAGGCCCTGCGATGCGCGGTTCGACCATGAGAACGCGGGGACGATGAGGAGCAGACCCGCGATCACCAGGGCTGCGGGTGCGTAGCGCTGCCTGGCGACGCCCTGCGGTGGCGCGGGGCGCTCCATCAGCAGGACGAACAGCGGAAAGCTCGCATAGCCCAGCAACGCGACCGCGACGCTCGCCGACTGCACCGCGGCGAAGAACGACACCCAATGCAGCGCCAGGATCGCGCCGTTGGCGGCGAGCGCAGGCGTCGGCATGCCGGCGGGACGACTGCGGATCCGCAGCGTCAGCGCCAGCGCGATCGCCGCGAACGCGGTCCGCCCGAGCACGATCGCGACCGCCGGGAGCGCGATCCACTTTCCGAACAGCGCCGCGAGCGCGAACAGCGCGACGGCGGCATGAACGGCGAGCAGCGCGGAACCGGTCCTCAACGGCACCCTCGATCGGCGGGACGACGGCCATTGTGCCAGCCGGCTGCTTCGCAGCCCGCCGCTGCGTCCCGGCGAGTCGCGATGGCGGTATGATGGGCGGGAGTGCGAACGTGAAACACGCCCCGGTTTCCACCTCCTCCCGCACCGGCCGCGGCCCGCGCGCCCGGCAGGCGCGACGCCGAACCTCCTAGCCGGTCATGCCTGCGCCGCTCCTCATCGGCATATCCGCGCGTATCCACCATCCGAGCGAGCGGACGCGCACGCTGGGCGGCGTCTACACGAAGACGCTGCACTACCTCGAGCAGTCGGTCACGCAGTGGGTGATGTCCAAGAACGTGCTGGTGTTCATGATCCCCGCCATCGAATCCGAGGGCCTGGTCAAGCGCAGCGAAATGCGCCTCTATCACTACGCCGAGGCGCTGGACGCGCTGGTGCTGCAAGGCGGCGCGGACATCGCGCCGCCGACCTACGGCGAGGAGGCGCGCGACCCCGAGTGGGTCGGCGATCGCGTCCGCGACCGCTACGAGATCGAGTTGTTCGAGGCCTTCGTCGGCAAGGGCAAGCCGGTGCTGGGGATCTGCCGCGGCTGCCAGATGATCAATGTCGCGTTCGGGGGCACCTTGTACCAGGACATCACGACCCAGCTCCCCGACGCCCAGTCCCATCGCGACGTGGGCCAGTACGAGGACAAGTACCACCTCGCCGCGTTCGTCCCCGGCAGCGGGCTCGCCAAGCTCTATCCCGAGCGCAGCGAGGCGCTGATCAACTCCATCCATCATCAGGCGGTCAACAAGCTCGGCCGCGGCCTGATCGTCGAAGCGAAATCGGTTCCCGACGGCATCGTCGAAGCGATCCGCTGGCGCGGGCCGAGCTACGTCGTCGGCGTCCAGTGGCACCCTGAATTCATGTTCGGTTCCGGAATGGGCAGCGACCATCTCGACGGGACGCCGATCCTCAACGAGTTTCTCGACGCGGTGCGCACGCGCAAGCTGCGGCGCTGATCGGCAACCCGCGCGTTCAGCGGTCCTGCATCTCGGCTGCGCGCAGCGTGTTGGCGAGGAGCATCGCGATGGTCATCGGTCCGACGCCTCCCGGCACCGGGGTGATCCAGGACGCGCGCTCGCGCGCCGCCTGGAAATCGACATCGCCGACGAGCCGTCCGTCCGCCCCCCGGTTGATGCCGACGTCGATGACGATTGCGCCGTCCTTGATCCAGTCGCCCTGCACCAGCTGTGCCCTGCCGACGGCGGCGACGACGAGGTCCGCCTGCCGCACGAGCCCGGGCAGGTCACGGGTCGCCGTGTGGCAGATGGTCACCGTACAGCGCGCGATCAGCAGTTCGAGCGCCATCGGCCGGCCGATGATGTTCGACTGGCCGATGACGACGGCGTGCATGCCGGCAAGATCCTCCCCGGTCTTCGCGAGCAGCTGCATGCAGCCGTACGGAGTGCAGGGGCGCAGCGTCGGCATCCTCAGCACCAGCCTGCCGACGTTGTACGGATGAAAGCCGTCGACGTCCTTCGCCGGGTCGATCGCCTCGATGACCCGCGCCGTCGAGATCTGCGCCGGCAGCGGCAGCTGGACGAGAATGCCGTTGACCGAGGGATCGCCGTTCAGGCGGCCGATCAGCGCGAGCAGCTCGGATTCCGATGCGCTCGCCGGGAGATCGAACGCCAGCGATCGCATTCCGATGCCGTCGGCCGTCCTGCGCTTGTTGCGCACATAGACCTGCGAGGCGGCATCGTCGCCGACCAGCAGCGCCGCGAGCCCGGGGGCAGCGCGGCCGGCCGCGATGCGCGCGGCGATGCGCTCGCGCAACTCGCCGGTCACGCCTTGGGCCAGCGCCTTGCCGTCCAGGATTCGCGCGGGCATGCCCGACCCTTCGGATGGAAGCCGCGATTCTAACCGCGATCGTCGCGCGCTTCCGCGCCGCGCTCGCGATCAGCCCGGCGCCGCGCCCTCGATCCCCATCTCGGCCAGGGTGTCGCGCACGGCATTGACCGCGTGACGAATCTCGTCGGGGCCGATGGCGCCGATGCATCCCACGCGAAACGTCTCGACCTGCGTGAGCTTGCCCGGATAGAGGATGAATCCCTTGTCGCGCACGCGATCGTAGAACTCGCGAAAGCCGTAGCGCGGATCGGCCGGTGCAAGGAAGGTGACGATGATCGGCGCCTGGACACGAGGGTCGAGGAAGCGCCGGAAGCCGAGCTCCTCCATGCCGCGGACCAGGACCTCGCAGTTGCGGGTGTAGCGCGCGAGCCGCGCCGGCTGGCCGCCTTCCGCGTCGAAAGCCTCGAGCGCCGCGGAAAGCGCGGCTACGACATGCGTCGGCGGCGTGAAGCGCCACTGGGTCGTCCGCTCCATGTACTGCCACTGGTCGTGGAGGTCCAGCGACAGCGACGTGCTGTTCCCCGCGCAATGCTCGAGGACGCTCCGGCGCGCGAGCACGAAACCGATGCCCGGGGGGCCCTCGATGCACTTCCCCGACGCCGCCACCAGCGCGTCGAAGGGCACGCGGCGCGCATCGATCGGCAACGCGCCGAACGAGCTCATCGCGTCGACGATCAGGTGCCTGCCGCAGCGCGCGACGGCGTCGGCGATCCCTTCCAGCGGATTGAGGATGCCGGTCGAGGTCTCGCAATGGACGAGACCCACGTGGGTGATCGACGAATCGGCTTGCAGCAGCCTCTCGATGTCCGCGACCGCCGCGGGCACATCCTCGGCGGTCTCGAGCGTACTCACGCGCCGCCCCATCATCCGCGCAAGCCTCGCGAGGCGGGTTCCATAGGCACCGTTGATCAGTGCGAGCAGGTGCCCGTCGCGCGGCACCAGGGTGTTGACTGCCGCCTCGACGGCGAAGGTTCCGCTGCCCTGCAGGGGCACGCAGACGTGCGCGCCTTCCGCCCCGGCGATCGACAGCAGCCGCTCGCGCACCATGCCGGTGACCGCGTTGAATCCCGAATCCCAGGAACCCCAGTCCCGGAGCATCGCCATCTTGGTGGCGAGCGACGTCGTCAGCGGACCCGGCGTGAGCAGGATGGGATCGCGACTGAAATTGCTCATCGAACGGCTCCTTGGTCACCGATTGCCGATTGTTGACACGATTGTTGACAATCTACACCTGACGGAGTCTAATCGCAACGTGCTGAAGACCCCTTCCCCGCGCGCGGCCTCGCGAGGCCGCGCGACCGGTGCCGGCATCGACGCGACGCGACGCGTGGCGCCCGACCATCCGATCGCCCTGCTCCAGGCGCATTCGCTGCCGGGACTGCTGCAGCGCGAGGTCGAGCGCATGATCCTCGCCGGCGATCTCGCCGCGGGGGCGCAACTGCGCGAAGCCGAGCTCGCGTCGATGCTGGGCGTCTCCCGCGGTCCGCTGCGCGAAGCGTTCCGCGCGCTCGAGGAGGCGGGGCTCGTGAGGCTGGAGAAGAACCGTGGCGTGTTCGTGCGCCGGATCGGCGCCGACGAGGCCGACCAGATCTTCGAGTTGCGCGCGGTCCTCGACCAGTACGCCGGTCGCCGTGCCGCGCAGAACGCGGCGCCTGCCGACGTTGCCGAGCTGCGCGCCCTCGTCGACCGCATGGAGCGCGCCGTCGCCGGCGGCGACGTCGACGCCTACCTCGATGCCAATGTCGCGTTCCACGACCGGATCGTGCAGCTCGCCGGAAATCCCAAGCTGACGCTCCTCTACCGGCGCCTGGTCAACGAGCTGCACCTGCATCGCCGCGCGTCGCTCGGACAGGCGGGGCGACTGCCGGTTTCGATCCGCGAGCATCGCGCGATTGTCGCAAGCATCGCGTCCGGACGGGCCGAGGCCGCGGGGCGCGCGCTGTACGACCACGCGATGGCGAGCCGCGACCGGGTGCACCGCGTCCGCGACGATGCGCCACGAGCCGGCGGCACGGGTCGGTTCCGATGAGATCCCTGGCTGTCAACGGTCGCCGCTATCGCTGGCCCGCGCGGCCGACCGTCGTCGTCTGCGTCGACGGCTGCGAGCCGGAGTACCTGAACCAGGCGATCAGCGCCGGCAGCGCGCCGTGGATGGCGTCGCTGAACGGCCGCGCCACCTGCCTCACCGCCGACTGCGTCGTGCCCTCCTTCACCAACCCGAACAACCTGTCGATCGTCACCGGGACGCCGCCATCGGTGCATGGCATCGCCGGGAACTATTTCTACGACACCGAGGCGCGGGCCGAGGTGATGATGAACGACCCGAAGTACCTGCGCGCCGGGACGATACTGGCCGCGTTCGCCGATGCCGGAGCGAAGGTTGCCGTGGTCACCGCCAAGGACAAGCTGCGGACGATGCTGGGCCACCGCATGAAAGGCATCTGCTTCTCGTCGGAGAAGGCCGATCGCGTGACGCGGGCCGAAAACGGCATCGCCGACGCGATGGCCCTGGCCGAAATGCCGCTGCCTCCGGTCTACAGCGCCGAGCTTTCCGAGTTCGTCTTCGCTGCCGGCTGCGCGCTGCTGGAGCGGGAGCGCCCCGATCTCGTGTATCTGTCGACCACCGACTACGTGCAGCACAAGCACGCCCCGGGTACACCCGCCGCGAACGCATTCACCGCGATGCTCGACCGCTACCTCGCGCGCCTCGACGCGCTCGGAGCCGCCATCGTCCTGACCGCCGATCACGGCATGAACGCCAAGACCGACGCGTTCGGGCGCCCCAACATCGTCTTCCTGCAGGACGTGCTCGACCGCTGGCACGGCCCGGACGCGACGCGTGTCATCCTGCCGATCACCGATCCGTACGTCGTCCATCACGGCGCGCTGGGCTCGTTCGCCACGGTCCATGTCGGCAACGGCCTGGATCCCGCGGCGTTGTGCCGTCGCATCGCCGAGCTGCCCGGCATCGATTCCGCGATGCTGCGCGTCGAGGCCTGCCGCCGCTTCGAGCTTCCTCCGGATCGCATCGGCGATCTCGTCGTCGTTTCGGAGCGTCTGACGGTCATCGGCAGCCGAGTGGATCGCCACGACCTGTCCGGCCTCGACGCGCCGCTGCGCTCGCACGGCGGCACCTCGGAGCAGCAGGTGCCCCTGATCGCCAACCGGTCGGCGCCCGATCTGCCGACGCGGCGCTGGCGCAATTTCGATGCCTTCGACCTGGCGCTCAACCATCTCGCCTGACCCATCCGGAACGACGATGACCGCCATCCGCAGATCCGACCGGGGCCCGGCCCGCCACGAGCCGATGCGCGTCGCGGGCGAACGGGTGGACGGCACCCGCAGGCTCGAGGTCCTCGATCCCTACACCGGCGCCCTAGTCGGCACCGTCCCCCGGGCCAGCATCGAGCAGATCCGCGACGCCTTCGCGCAGGCCCGCGCCTACCGCCCCCGCCTGTCCCGCTACGAGCGCTACGCGATCTGCCAACGCGCCGCCGCGCTGATCCGCGAACGCGCCGAAGCGCTGTCCGACCTGATCACCGCCGAATGCGGCATCTGCAAGAAAGACTCGATTTACGAGGTCGGCCGTGCCTGCGATGTCTTCCTGTTCGCCGGCAACGCCGCGTTGCAGGACGACGGTCAGGTCTTTTCCTGCGACCTCACGCCGCAGGGCAAGTCGCGCAAGGTATACACGCTGCGCGAGCCGCTGCAGGGCGTCATCTCGGCGATCACGCCCTTCAACCACCCCCTGAACCAGGTCGCGCACAAGGTTGCGCCGTCGATCGCGACCAACAACCGGATGGTGCTGAAGCCCACCGAGAAGACGCCGCTGACGGCGCTGGTCCTCGCCGACATCCTGTACGAGGCCGGCCTGCCGCCGCCGATGTTCTCGGTCGTCACCGGCGACCCGCGCGAGATCGCCGACGAGATGCTGACCAATCCCGACGTCGACCTCGTCACGTTCACCGGAGGCGTCCAGGTGGGGAAGTACATCGCCGCCAAGGCCGTCTACAAGCGCCAGGTGCTCGAGCTCGGCGGCAACGACCCCCTCATCGTGATGGAGGACGCCGATCTCGACGAAGCCGCGACCCTCGCCGCGACCGGGTCGTACAGGAACTCGGGCCAGCGCTGCACGGCGGTCAAGCGCATACTGGTGCAGGAGCGTGTCGCGGATGACTTCGTCGAGCGCCTCCTCGCGCGCACCCGGGCCTGGACCTGGGGCGACCCTGCCGACCCGAGCCTCGACATGGGTACGGTCATCGATGCGGCCGCGGCCGCCGGATTCGAAGCCAAGGTCCGCGCCGCGGTCGACCAGGGCGCGAAGCTGCTGTTCGGAAACCTCCGCGACGGCGCGCTCTACTCGCCGACCGTCATCGATCACGTGACGCCCGACATGGACGTCGTTCGCACCGAGACGTTCGGACCGGTATCGCCGGTCATGCGCTTCCGCGATGCCGACGAGGCGATCCGCATCGCCAACTCGACCGCCTACGGGCTGTCCTCGTCGGTATGCACGAACCGCCTCGACTACGTGACCCGCTTCGTGACCGAGCTCAACGTCGGGACGGTCAACATCCGCGAAGTTCCCGGTTACCGCCTCGAATTGACCCCGTTCGGCGGCATCAAGGATTCCGGACTCGGCTACAAGGAGGGCGTGCAGGAAGCGATGAAGAGCTTCACCAACGTCAAGACCTACTCGCTGCCATGGTGAGCTGAATGCAGGTGCTGCTCAACCTGCTGGCCGGAGTGTCGCTGCTCGTCTGGGGCACGCACATCGTGCGTACGGCGATCCTGCGCATGTACGGCGGAAACCTGCGCCGCATCCTGCGCCGAAGCGTGTCGAGGCGCGTTCCCGCGTTCTTCGCCGGGCTGGGCGTCACCGGGCTGATCCAGAGCAGCACGGCGACGGCGATGATCGTCGCCGCATTCGCCGGCCAGGGCCTGATCGGAACCGCACCCGCCCTCGCGGTCATGCTGGGCGCAGACGTCGGCACCGCGCTTGTCACCGTGCTGCTGTCCTTCGACCTGTCGTGGCTCGCCCCGCTACTGATCTTCGCCGGCATCGTGCTCTACCTGTCGAGCCAGGCGACCGCCGCGGGCCGCTTCGGCCGCATCCTGCTCGGCCTCGGTCTGATCATGTTCGCGCTGCAGTGGATCTCCGTCGCCGCGCGCCCGGTGGTCCAGGCGGCCGGGGTGCAGGTGATCTTCGCCTCGCTGACCGGCGACGTGATGCTGGACATGCTGGTCGCGGCGCTGTTCACGGTCCTCTGCTATTCGAGCCTCGCCGCGGTGCTGCTGTTCGCGTCGCTGGCATCGCTGCATGTCCTCTCCCTCCCGGTGGCGCTCGGGCTGGTGCTCGGAGCGAACCTCGGCAGCGGCGTGCTGGGGATGCTGTCGACCCTGCGCGCGATGCCCGAGGCGCGGCGCGTGACGCTGGGCAATTTCCTGTTCAAGCTGATCGGCTGCGTGCTCGCGATCCCGCTGGTCGCCCACCTCGACCGGTGGATCGCGATCCTGGGCCTCGAGCCGGCGCGCGAGGTGGTGCTGTTCCACCTGTTCTTCAACGTCGCACTCGCCCTGCTGCTGGTGTTCTGGACCGAGAGCATCGCGCGGCTGGCCGAACGCCTGCTTCCGGCGCGCCCCGCCTCCGCGGATCCTGCCAAGCCGCGCCACCTCGATCCGTCGGCGCTCGAGACACCGAGCGTCGCCATCGGCTGCGCAGCCCGCGAGGCGCTGCGCATCGGCGATGTCGTCGAAGAGATGCTCGCAGGCACGCTGAAGGTGCTGACGACCAACGACCGGACGCTGGCCGTGCGCCTGCGCAACATGGACGACGTCGTCGACGACCTGTACACCGCGGTCAAGCTGTACCTGGCGCAGATTCCCCGCGAGGCGCTGGAGCCTCGGGAGAGCCGCCGCTGGGCCGATGTCATCGCGTTCGCAATCAACATGGAACAGGTTGGCGACATCATCGAGCGCATCCTGATGGACGTCGAGGACAAGAAGATCGACAAGGGCCGCAATTTCTCGGAGGCCGGCATGGCCGAGATCTGCGACCTGCATTCGCGCCTGATCGACAACCTGCGACTCGGACTTTCGGTCTTCCTGAGTGGCGACCTCAAGAATGCGCAGGAGTTGCTCGCCCAGAAAGTATTGTTCCGCGACCTCGAGCGGGCCTATGCGAACTCCCACCTCGCGCGCCTCGCGGAGCATGCGATCGAGAGCATCGAGTCGTCGTCGCTGCACCTCGACCTGATCTCCGACCTGCGCCGCATCAACTCGCACATCTGCTCGATCGCCTACCCGATCCTCGAAGAGGCAGGGGTGCTCGCCCGGACGCGTCTCAAGTCGGCCGACGCCGATGCCCAGGCTGCAGCGAGGCCCGCCGAAGGCGCCTGGCAGGAGCACAATCCGGGCACCGTGTAGGCTACGGTTTCGTCGCATCCCGGCCGCCCGGACCGTGCCCATGACTCCCCTGCATCGCGTCACCCCTCCCGCGCGCCGCGGGCGCACGCCCGCCAATCCCGGCGGCGAGACCGCCCAGGTCCAGAGCCTGACCCGCGGCCTGTCGATCCTGCGGTGCCTCGCGCGCACCGAGGGGGGGCTCACGCTGACCGACATCGCCCAGCGCGTGCAGTTGCCGACGTCGACGACGCACCGTCTGCTGTCGACGCTGGAGAAGATGGGCTACGTCTACCAGGCGGGCGACCTGGCCCTCTGGTACGTAGGCATCGAGGCCTTCACCGTCGGGTCGAGCTTCCTGTCCAACCGCGATTTCGTCGCCCAAAGCCACGCCTACATGCGCAGGCTGATGGAGCAGGCGGGCGAGACGACGAATCTCGCGATCCTCGACGGCACGGAGGCGGTGTTCATCGACCAGGTGCAGTGCCGCGAGACGATGCGCACGATCGTCAAGCTCGGAAGCCGCGTTCCGCTGCACGCGTCGGGCGTGGGCAAGGCGATCTTCGCATCGCTGCCCGACGACCAGATCGACGCCATGCTGAAGGTCCGCGGCCTGCCGCGCATCACCGAGCACACGATCACCTCGCCCGAGACGATGTGGGCGAGCATCCGGGTCATCCGCCAGCGCGGCTGGTCGTTCGACGACGAGGAGCACCTGCCGGGAACGCGCTGCGTGGCGGCGCCGTTCTACGACGAGCACGCCGAGCCCCTGGGCGCGATCTCGATCGCGGGTCCGACTTCGCGGCTGCCCGACGACCGGATCAAGCAGCTCGGACCGCTGGTGTCGCACATCGCCGAAGAGATCACCCACCGGCTGGGCGGCCGCTGGCCGCATCCGCACTGAGCGCCCGATCAGGCGGCTTCTCGGCGGACCCCCTGCCCTCGCGCGGGCGGGCCGCCGCGTCACGGCTTGCGCGCAGCTGCTTTACGCACCGCCATCGGCGCCCAGCGCCGCGCGAGCGAAGGTTGCGCCGCAGGCGTCCAGCGGGCGAGCAGCGCGTCCATCGCGTCGAAGCCGTTGCAGACCAGCACGACGTCGCAGCCGGCCGCGATCGCGGCTTCGGCGCGTGCGACGATGTCACCCGCTGAATGCGCCGCGGCCATCTCGAGGTCATCGGAAAAGACCAGGCCATCGAAACCCAGGCGCCCGCGCAGGATCTCGCCGATCCAGACCGGCGAGAACCCCGCGGGCCGCGAATCGACGGCCGGATAGACGACGTGCGCCGGCATGATCGCTCGGAGTCCCTGCGCAATCAGCGCCGCGAAAGGAATCACGTCGGTCGAGAGGATCGTGTCGAGCCGGCGTCGGTCCACCGGCACGTCGAAGTGGGAATCCGCTGTGACCCAGCCGTGGCCGGGAAAATGCTTGCCGACGCCCGCGACGCCCCGCGAATCGAGGCCTCGCAGCAGCGCGCCGGCGAGATCGGCGACGACCACCGGATCGGCATGGAACGCCCGGTCGCCGATCACCGCGCTCCTGCCGTGGTCGAGATCCAGCACCGGCGTGAAGCTGAAGTCGACGCCGTGCGCTGCGAGCTCCTTCGCCATCGTTGCGCCGCAGCGGAACGCAGTCTTGTTCGCAGCGTCCGGATCGGCGTCCCACTGCTCGCCCAGCGTCCGCATCGACGGCAGCTCGGAGAAGCGGTCGCCACGGAACCGCTGCACGCGCCCGCCTTCGTGATCGACGCCGATCAACAGTTCCGCGCGGATCTTGCGTATCGACGCGGTGAGGGCGATGAGCTGCTTCGACGACTCGAAATTGCGCGCGAACAGGATCACGCCCCCCACCCGCGGATCAGCGAGGCGCGCGCGATCGGCCGCCGTCAGCGCCAGTCCCTCGACGCCCAGCATCACCGGGCCGCGCGCGACGAGTCTGCGCGCGTTCATCGCTTCGACTGCATCGCTTCGCCTTCGTCGCGCACCGGCCTCAACCGGCCGCCTGGCGCATCAGCGCCTTCATCTCGCGCACGGCCTCGCGCAATCCGACGAAGACGCTGCGAGCGACGATCGCATGGCCGATGTGCAGCTCGCGCACGCCCGCGAGCGCGGCGACCGGCTGCACGTTGACGTAGTTGAGCGCGTGGCCCGCGTTGAAGCGCATTCCGAGCTGGCGCACCGCGTCGCCGGCGCGCCGGAGCTTGTCCAGCTCGGCGACCACGGCTGCGCTCTCCGAGTCGCGGCCCCGGGCATGGAACGCGTGCGCGTACGGTCCCGTATGCAGCTCGCAGACGCGGGCGCCGACATGCGCGGCCGCCTCGACCTGCGGAAGCTCCGCGTCGATGAACACCGACGTGACGATGCCGGCATCGGCGAGACGGGCGACTGCATCCTTGAGCTTCGCCTCCTGCCGCGCCACGTCGAGACCGCCTTCGGTCGTCACCTCCTGCCGGCCCTCGGGCACCAGCATCGCCATCTCGGGGCGCAACTCGCAGGCGATCGCGATCATCTCGGGCGTGGCCGCCATCTCGAGGTTGAGCTTGATGTG
This sequence comes from Betaproteobacteria bacterium, assembly GCA_018971195.1. Taxonomy (GTDB): domain Bacteria; phylum Pseudomonadota; class Gammaproteobacteria; order Burkholderiales; family Casimicrobiaceae; genus VBCG01. Next base: position 17,278 of record JAGXBK010000012.1, on the reverse strand, counting down.
CACGAGGTCGCGCAGGCGCCGCACGTCCTCGTCCTGGATATGGCGCCGGTCCTCGCGCAGGTGAACCGTGATGCCGTCGGCGCCGCCCAGGTGCGCCTCGACGGCGGCCCAGACCGGATCGGGCTCGTAGGTGCGCCGCGCCTGGCGCAGGGTGGCGACGTGGTCGATGTTGACGCCGAGCTCGATCACCGCGGTTTCCTTTCGTTCATCTCGGGTCCTTGTCCTTGTCGTCGTCCAGTGCCGCCAGGTCCTGCACGATGCGGCGGCTGAAGATGCGCCGCTCCTCGAGATAGTGGTCGAGCACGCTGCGCATCAGGCGCTTCGCCTCGGCCGCGACCTCCGCATCGGGATAGCGCTCGGTGGCGAGCGCGATCAGCGCCGCCCCCCGCACGACCGGCCAGCGGCCGGAGGGCGAGGCGCCGGGCTCCGCCATCTTGCGCTGCGGACCGCGGTCGAACGCGTAATGGTAGCGTTCGCCGGGTTCGACCGGCGTCCCGGTGTCGGCTTCGTGGGTCAGCGCGAGCGCATAGCCCAGCTCCGCCAGCAGGCGCAGCTCGAAACGGCGCAGGATCTCCGCCTGGGCCGCCGGTGCCGACGTCCCCGTCAGCGCGTGCAGCGCCGACTCGTAGGCGCGCCACAGTGCGGGGTGGGGATCGTCGCGCGGCAGGAGCTTCAGCAGCAGCTCGTTCAGGTAGAAGCCGCACAGCAGCGCCGCACCGGCAGGCAGCGGCATGCCGCCGCACCACTCTGCCTTGGTCAGCGTCTTGAGCTCGGTCGCGCCAGCCCACCCCAGCGACAGCGGCTGGAACGCCTGCAGCACGCCGTGGAGCTCGGAGCGAGGGCGCTTGGCGCCGCGCGCGACCATCGCGACCCGCCCTGCGCGCTCGCTGAAGGCCTCGACGATCAGGCTGGTCTCCTTGTAGGCGTAGGTGTGCAGCACGTAGGCCGGCTCGTCGTCGCGGCGCTCCCTCGGGGTCTTCATGTCAGTAGCCGAGCCGCGTCAGCATCGCGTCGCTCTGCGTCCACCCCTCCCTGACCTTCACCCACACCTCGAGGAACACGCGGCCGCCGAAGACCTGCTCCATGTCGGCGCGCGCCGCGGACGCGATCGCCTTCATCCGGGCCCCGCCTTCGCCGACGAGGATCGCGCGCTGGCCCGGCTTGTCGGCCAGTACCGTCGCGCGTATGCGCCGCATCGCCCCGTCGCGCTCGAAGCTCTCGATGGTCACCGCCGTCGAATAGGGCACCTCGTCGCCGAGCTGCCTGAAGATCTTCTCGCGGATGAATTCCGCGGCGAGGAACCGCTCATCGCGGTCGGTGAACTCGTCCTCCGGGTACAGGGAAGGAGACTCGGGGAGGTGACGCGCAATCTCCTGCTTCAGCGTCGCCAGATCGATGCCCCGCTCGGCGGAGATCGGGACGATCGCCGCCAGCTCACGCAGCTTCGCGATCTCGGCGATGCGGGGCAGCAGTGCGCGCTTGTCGGCGACCAGGTCGATCTTGTTGAGTGCCACGATCACCGGCACCCCGCCGGGGCACAGCGCCAGCACCGTGCGATCGGCGTCGTCGAAGCGTCGGGCGTCGGCCACGACGACGACGACATCGACCGCTGCCAGGGTGTCGTGGACGGCACGGCTCAGCCGGTCGTTGAGTCGCGACCGGTGCAGCGTCTGGAACCCGGGGGTGTCGACGAAGACGTACTGGGCACCGGGATCGCTCAGGATCCCGGTGATCCGGTGGCGCGTCGTCTGCGGCTTTCGCGACGTGATGCTGATCTTCTCGCCCACCAGCGCGTTCAGGAGCGTCGATTTGCCGACCGACGGGCGGCCGACGATCGCGACGTGGCCGCAGCGATGCGGTCCTGCCGGCGGACTAGGCGTCGCTGCGGGCACGCTGCCCCTGGGTCGCTGCGGCGAGTGCCTGCGCCGCGGCATCCTGCTCGGCGACGCGGCGGCTCGATCCGGTCCCCGACGCCACGATCGACAGCGCCGGTATCCTGCATTCGACGGTGAACTGCTGCGCATGCGCCTCGCCGGTTGTTGCGACGATCGCGTACTCGGGCACCGGCAGGCGCCGGGACTGCAGCCACTCCTGCAGGAGCGTCTTCGGGTCCTTGCCCAGCCGGCGCGGATCGGCGTCGTGCAGCAGCTCGCCGAACACGCCGTCGATCACGCGCGAAGCCGCGCCGTATCCTGCGTCGATCGCCACCGCTCCGAAGATCGCCTCGAGAGCGTCGGCCAGGATCGATCCGCGGTCGGCGCCGCCGCTTTTCTGCTCCCCCTCCCCGAGGCGCATCGACGAGCCGAGCTCGAGCTGCCGTGCGAGCCGTGCGAGGGTATCGCGGTTGACGAGGTGCGCGCGGATGCGCGACAGGTCGCCTTCGGGAAGGTCGGGGAAGCGCGCGTAGAGCGAGAGCGCGATCGCGCAGTTGAGGACCGCGTCCCCCACGAACTCGAGCCGCTCGTTGTGCGGGACGCCGAAGCTGCGGTGCGTCAGCGCCTGCCGAAGCAGATCGGGGTCGCGGAACTCGTGGTCGATCGCAATGCGCAAGGCGCGACGCCGTCAGCGGGTCGAGCGCGCCTCGAAGTCGAGGAGGATGCTCGCGTTGCCGATCATGTGCAGAACCTTCTGCCACGACATCGTGGCGACGATCTTGTTGCCCTCGCGGGTCACCACGACGTCGGCAGCGCTCACCGAATCGACGTAGTCGGCCGACAGGCGACGGTCCATCGAGCTGTGGATCGCGGCCGCCGTCGGGTCCCGGACGTCCTGCATCGTCTGGTCGAGGGCCTTCTGGACGGTGAAGTACTCGATATACGAAGGTCCCACCCGGAACGCGATCAGTGCCACGACGATGATGACGGCCGTCGTGAACAGGAAACCGATCATCGACAGTCCGCGCTCGCTTCCAGCCGTCATGTCCCCTCCGCGAAGTTGCAGTCCCGAAAGCCGGTCAATGAATGATGCTGCCGATGCGCTTGAATTCGAAGGAGGCGAGGTCGTCCCAGTTGAACCAGATGAAGAACGCCTTGCCGCGAATGTTCGCATCCGGGACGAAACCCCAGTAGCGGCTGTCGTCGCTGTTGTCGCGATTGTCTCCCATCATGAAGTACTCGCCCGCCGGCACCTTGCACCGGAAGCCGCGCTCATTGTAGTCGCAATTCTCGCGCCCCGGGAATGCCCGCACGTTGGAGGCGTAGACGGGCTGCGCAGCCTCGTTGATGCCGATCGTGTGGGCCTTCCGCGGATTCCCGTCGGTGAGCTCGGTCGCCCGCTTCAGCGTCTCGAAGCGCAGGCCTTCGAGGTAGCTGTACGAATTGTCGTGCTCCTGCGGCCAGGGGACGCCGTTCACCGTCAGGTTCTTGTCGCGGTATTCGACGACATCGCCTCCCACGCCGATCACGCGCTTGATGAAGTCCTCGGACGGATTGAGCGGATACCTGAACACGACGACGTCGCCCCGCTGCGGATCGTGGATCGGAATGATCTTCCGCTCGATGATCGGGATCCGGATGCCGTAGGTGAACTTGTTGACCAGGATGAAATCCCCGACGGCGAGCGTCGGCCTCATCGACGACGACGGGATCTTGAATGGCTCGGCCACGAACGAGCGGAGCAGGAACACCACCAGCAGGACCGGGAAGAACGACTTCGCATACTCGACCCAGATCGGCTCGCGGGAACCCGGGGCGCGCTTCGCCTCGAGGAACACGCGGTCGGCGAGCCATGCGAGGCCGGTGATGGAGGTCAGGACGAACAGGATCAGGGCGAAGTCCATTGGAGGCGGGTCGTGTCGGGGATCGGTCGTGATCGGATGGAATGGCGAAAATAGTGGTCGGGAACTCAGGCGGCCGGTATTGTCGCACGCAGTCTCGTGCGCGCCTGCGGCAACCCGGCCCTCTCCCCGCTCGCGCCAAGGCGGCGCGGACGACGCGTCACTTGCCACCCACCTGCAGCACGGCGAGGAACGCCTCCTGGGGAATCTCGACGCTGCCGACGGATTTCATGCGCTTCTTCCCCGCCTTCTGCTTCTCGAGCAGCTTCTTCTTCCGGGTGATGTCTCCGCCGTAGCACTTGGCAAGGACGTTCTTGCGCATCGCCTTGATGGTCTCGCGGGCGATGATCTGCGATCCGATCGCGGCCTGGACGGCAACGTCGAACATCTGCCGCGGGATCAGCGCGCGCATCTTGGCTGCGACCTCGCGGCCGCGGTGAGTCGCGATCGAGCGATGCACCATCACCGACAGCGCGTCGACACGCTCGCCGTTGATCAGGATGTCGAGCTTCACCACGTCGGCGGGACGGAACTCCTTGAAATCGTAGTCGAGGGACGCGTATCCGCGCGACACCGACTTCAGCTTGTCGAAGAAATCCATCACGACCTCGGCCATCGGCAGCTCGTAGGTCAGCAGCACCTGCCGCCCGACGTACTGCATGTTCTTCTGCGATCCCCGCTTTTCGGTGCACAGCGTGAGCACCGGCCCGACGTAGTCCTGCGGCGTGAGGATCGTCGCGGTGATGATCGGCTCGCGGATCTCCTCCACCCTGGAGAGGTCGGGGAGCTTCGATGGATTCTCGATTTCCAGGATGGTTCCGTCGCGCAGGAGCACCTGGTAGACGACGGTCGGGGCCGTCGTGATCAGGTCCATGTCGTACTCGCGTTCGAGGCGCTCCTGCACGATGTCGAGGTGCAGCAGGCCCAGGAAGCCGCAGCGGAAACCGAAGCCCAGCGCCTGCGACACCTCGGGCTCGTAATGCAGCGACGCGTCGTTGAGCTTCAGCTTGTCCAGCGCGTCACGCAGCGCCTCGTACTGGTTCGACTCGACCGGGTAGAGGCCGGCGAACACCTGCGGCTTCACCTCCTTGAAGCCGGGCAGCGCCGTGGCGGCCGGCCTTGCGGAGCCGGTCAGCGTGTCGCCGACCTTGGCCGCCTTCAGTTCCTTGATCCCCGCGACGACGAAGCCGACCTCGCCGGCGACGAGCTCGTCGCGCGGGGCGGAGCGCGGGGTGAACACGCCGACCTGCTCGCAGGTGTAGTTCGCGCCGGCCGCCATCAGCAGGACCTTGTCGCGCGGCTTCAACGTGCCGTGGAAAACGCGCACCAGCATGACGACGCCGACGTAGTTATCGAACCACGAGTCGATCAGCAGCGCCTGCAGCGGCGCCGCCGGGTCCCCGTTGGGCGGGGGAATCCGGGCGATCACCGCTTCGAGGATGTCGTCGACGCCTTCCCCCGTCTTGGCGCTGGCGCGGATCGCGTCCTGGGCGTCGATGCCGATGATGTCCTCGATCTCCTCGATGACGCGGTCGGGGTCGGCCGAGGGTAGGTCGATCTTGTTCAGCACCGGCACGACCTCGACGCCCTGCTCGATCGCCGTGTAGCAGTTCGCGACCGTCTGGGCCTCCACGCCCTGCGACGCGTCGACGACGAGCAGCGCACCTTCGCAGGCGGCCAGGGACCTCGAGACCTCGTAGGCGAAGTCGACGTGCCCGGGCGTGTCGATCAGGTTCAGGTGATAGGTCTGGCCGTCGCGGGCCTGGTAGGCGAGCGCCGCGGTCTGGGCCTTGATCGTGATGCCGCGCTCGCGCTCCAGATCCATCGAGTCGAGGACCTGGGCCTCCATTTCCCGGTCGGACAGGCCCCCGCAGCGCTGGATGAAGCGATCGGCCAGCGTCGACTTCCCGTGGTCGATATGGGCGATGATCGAGAAATTCCGGATGTTCTGCATGTCGGGGTCGGAGGGCCGCCGGCACGGCGCCGGGGCGGGTCAGGGCTGTGCGAGCCCGGTGGGCCGCCACCGCGGCCCCGCAGTCGCGGGGGGAAAGTCGCCGCAAAACGTTGAATTTTAGCGGAATCCGCCCGTCTCCGCGACCGCGCGATCCGACGGCGGGGCGGCGGATCCGTCACCCGCCCCCGCCGGCGCCTGGCCGCCGCTCGCGCCGCGCAGCGCCGGATCGGCGCGACGGTCGGCTCTATCGACCCGCCTCGCCCTCGAGCGCGCTCGTCAGCCGCGCCGCGTCCAGGACGTAATGGCACAGCTCGCGCCCCCCATCCGGCGTCCCGAGCAGGAGCACGGGGACGCGGTCGCCGTAGCGCAGTTCGAGCGCCGGGTCGGCGTCGACGTCGATCTCGGCGATGGCGGCGCCGCGCTCGCGGGCGAGCGGGAGCAGTGCGTCGCGCATGTCGTCGCACAGGTGGCAGTAGGCGCGGACGAGCAGCGTCAGCCGCGGGCCGGCCGCGTTCACGCCTGCCGGGGGCGTCGCGATCAGGCTGCGGCGCATCCGCGCCGGGGCGTCGTCACTGCGCGTCCCCGTTGCCGAGCTTCACGGTCGCGAAGAACTGGCTGTCCCCCCGGCGCAGCTGCAGGGTCACGGACGCGCCGTGGTCCAGGCGCGCCAGATATTCGTTGACCTGGGCCGCGCTCTTCGCCTCGGCCATCTGCCCGTTCTGGACGATCGACAGGACGACGTCGCCCGGCTGCACGTTGCCTCGCACCACACCGACGACGTCTTCGACCAGCACCCCCCCGCTCTTCAGATCGAGCTCGCTGCGCTGCTCGCCGGTGAGATCCGACAGCACGAGGCCCATCCGGTTGGGCTTGGCCTTCGCCTTCGGCGCCGGCTTCGCGCGTCCCGGACTCGCAGCCGCATCGTCCTTCAACTCCGCCACCGTCACCGCGAGGTCCTTCTGCGCACCCTTGCGCCAGAGCGTGAGGTTCACCTTGGTTCCCGGGTGCACCGCGGTGATGATCCGCGGCAGGTCGTTCGACGTGGCGACGTCGCGACCATCGACCTTCAGGATGATGTCGCCCACCTCGACGCCTGCTCTTGCGGCGGGCCCGTTCTTCTCGACGCCGTTGATCAGCGCGCCGGCTGCCTGCTTCAGCCCGAATGCTGCAGCCGTTTCCTTGGAAACCTCCTGGATCTGCACGCCGATCCGTCCGCGGGTGACGCGGCCTTTCTCCTTGAGCTGGTTGACGGCGTTCATCGCCACGTCGATCGGCACGGCGAACGCGAGGCCCATGTAGCCGCCGGTGCGCGAATAGATCAGCGAGTTGATGCCGACCACTTCGCCGCGCATATTGAACAGCGGCCCGCCTGAATTGCCGGGGTTGATCGCGACGTCGGTCTGAATGAAGGGGACCAGGTTCTCCTGGGGCAGGTCGCGACCCTTGGCACTGACAATGCCGGCGGTCATCGTATTGTCGAGACCGAAAGGCTTGCCGATCGCGACGACCCATTCGCCGACCTTCAGCTTGTCGGGATCGCCGATCGTCACTCGCGGCAGGTCCCTCGCGGCGATCTTCAGGAGTGCGACGTCGGTGCGCCGGTCGTTGCCGATGACCTTGGCGACGAATTCGCGCTTGTCGGACAGATGCACGGTCACCTCGCTCGCATCGTCGACCACATGCGCGTTGGTGACGACGTAGCCGTCCGAGGAGACGATGAACCCGGATCCGGTGGACTGCGTCTCGAACTGGCGTTCCTGCCCGCCCGGCCCCTGGCGGGGGATCTGCCCGAAGCGGCGGAAGAACTCGTAGAACGGGTCGTCCTCCGAGATGTCCGGGCTGCGCTGGCGGCTCGGCTTCTGGGTGACGTCGATCGACACGACCGCCGGGCCCTCGCGCTGGTACAACTCGGTGAAATCCGGCAACTGCCCGGTCCGCCCCTGCCCCATGGCGGAACCGGCTGCGGCGAACGGGAGCAGGACAACGAGCGCGGCACGCAGCAATGCGCGCGGCGCGAATGACGGCGCAAAGAACATGGAATCCCTCGTTATGGTGTGATTGGCGACGGAGCAGGCCTGCAGGCTAGCGGCGTTCGACCGAATTGGCGATCTGTCGCACCGTCGCGCTGGGCGTCTCGCCCATGACCGTGATCACGTGATCGTCGTGCCGGACACTGTAGACGTTGAGCCCTCCCTGGTGCACGAAACCGATGGGCGCCGACGGCGCATCCTGCGGCTCGACGAACACCGAAACCGAAACCAGGCCGTCCGAGTACACGAGGTGCGCGACGCGCTCGCCGCCGCCGCGCAGCCTCCGGAAGCCCTCCATGATCTTCTCGAAACCCGCCGGCACCCACGTGACGACCCAGCCGGTCGCCTGCCGGACGACGTCGCCGGACACGCCTTCGAGCACCCGCCAGTCCTTCGGGGTGACGGGCCACGACGGCGCGACCATCGATCGATCGATGGGAGCGTTGATCGATATGTCGGTGAACGCGAACTGCTCGATGCCCTCCTCCTTCTCGTTCAGGAGGCGCGCCTTGAGCAGCAATCCGGTTTCGGCATCCGACCAGAACCGGTGGCCGTAGCGCAGGTCGTCCCTGGGCTGGAACACGACGACCTGCACGGGGCGGCCGCTGACGCGGTCGTCGCCGATCACGCGGAAATCGTAGAACCTCGACAGCGACTGCTGCTGCTGGGGCGAGAGCGAGGGAAAGACGTTCCGGAACGTACGCGGCTCGACGCGGACCAGCTTGGCATCCGGGTAGTAGCAGCGCACCTCGCCCTGGGTGCGGATGAGCTCGCGCGCGGGCCCGTCGAGATTGACGAGCTTCTCGAACTCGCGCCCGCCATCGTTCAGGTGCGTGATGCGCGAGGTTTCGACGCGCGGACCGATCTGGTAGAGGATGGTCCCGATGTAGTTGAGCTCGCGCGCGGCCTGGGCCGCACGGGTAAGCCACTGCATCGCGTCGTCGGCGCGTGCGGTGGAGGCGACGAAGGCGAGGAAGAACGCCGCCGAGGCGAGCCGTCGCCTCGCACGGGAAGACGGGGGATGCGCGTGCTGCATCGGTCGTCGATCAGGGCTGCACTTCGCGCGTCACGGCGACGTCGCGCAGGTACGGTCCGACGCCTTGCAGCATGATCGACGGCGCGTACTCCTGGTGCGCGAAGAGCAGGTCGGTGGGCACGGTGGCCGGGCGCAGCTCGGCGGCCCGCATCGTGCCCGCGTCGCGCATCCGCGCGAGACCCGCCGGCGTCGAGTCGACCAGCGAATACGCGGTCCAGCCGACGACGCCGACGGCGGCCAGCGTCGCCGCGACTGCCCACGCCCAGGATGCGGGCGTCGACGGCACGCTCCGGCGCGGCGCGAGCACCGTCGGATCGCCGGCGAGCCTGCTGGCGACCGCCCCGCGGACGTCGCGCGTCACGGCGATCTCGCCGCGCAGCGCGTCGCCGATCGCGTGGTAGCAGGTCCAAGTCGCCATCGCTTCGCCGCTCTTCAGGCTCGCGCAGACCGCATCGAGCTCCGCCACGTCGACATCGCCATCCATCAGGCGCGAAATGCTCTCGCTCATTACCATCTCCGGTTATCGTCGGTGCCGAGCATCGGCCGCAACTCGGCCGCAATCGACTCGCGCGCTCGGAAGATCCGCGAGCGCACCGTGCCAATCGGGCAGTTCATCACCGCCGCGATCTCCTCGTAGCTCAAGCCCTCGATCTCGCGCAGCGTGATCGCCGTGCGCAGGTCCTCGGGCAACTGGTCCATCGCGCGGTTCACGGTCGACGCGATCTGCTTGCCGATCAACTCGGCTTCGGGTGTGGCCGTGTCTCGCAGCTGCTCGGCATCCTCGAAAGTCTCGGCGTCCTCGTGGTTGAACCCCGTGGACGTCGGCGCCCGGCGCCCCATCGCAACCAGGTAGTTCTTCGCCGTGTTGATGCCGATGCGATAGAGCCACGTGTAGAACGCGCTGTCGCCACGAAAGCTGGGCAGTGCCCGGTACGCCTTGATGAAAGCCTCCTGCGTCACGTCCTCGACCTCGGCCGGATCGCGCACCAGCCGGGACAGCAGCCGCCCCAGCTTCCGCTGGTATTTCGCCACCAGCAGCTCGAATGCGCGCTTGTCGCCCCGTTGAGCTCGCAAAACGAGCTGCTGATCGACTTCGCGATCACCCATCCGCGGGTAGTCCCTGATTCATGTCGTTGTTATGCCCGCCGAACGGCGGGCGCTGCGGCCGACGGGCTTTCGGCGATCCCCAGGCACCGGGCCCCGCCGACACCGCGTGACGCACGCTTAGGAACAACAGACCATCGGTGGGCTTCATAGTTCAGCGGTCGCCCGGTTGACCGGATGCCCGGCCGTTTCGGGCGCGCTGTCGCGCCCCGGCCCCGATGCCGGACCCTCCAGCAGGACGGCCGGGCGGATCGCGCCGACCTGGGTCCCGCGGTAGTTGCGGATCGGCCGCCGGCCCCAGGGCGCGAGCGCCGCGCGCGCCGCTTCGTCCAGCAGACCGAGCTGGTCGAGGACCGCCACGACCGAAGGCAGGAGGCCGCGCGCCTGCCCGTCGGCCACCTTGACCGCGATGCCGATCCCGCGGCTGCGCACCCCGATCGCCTGAACGCCCTCGGCGCCGATCTTGGCGACCCAGTCGCCGCGGCCGGCCTGCATCAAGGCGAGGTCGCTACGCCCCTCGCCCGACACCATTTCCGGATGCGCGAGCATCGCGTCGGCGAGCGTTCGCGGAGCAGTGCCGTAATCGGGGTCGTCCGTCGCGCTTGCAAGCCGCGCGAAGGCGCGCGCCAGCGCCGACAGCGGCACCGCGTAATTGGGAGCCGAGCAGCCGTCGACCCCGGGCACCAGCGCAGCGACCGTGACGCCGGTGAATGTCGACACCGATTGCCGGATTGCCTGCTGGAGCGGGTGATCGAACTCGAGATAGGACGCCTTGGGCCACTGGCACAGGGCGCAGAAGGCGAGCATGCCGCTGTGCTTGCCTGAGCAGTTGTGCTGCAGAGGCGAGTACGGCGGGGGCGGCGGAACCTCGCCGCGGGTGTCGTAGAACCTCGGCGCGTGCGTTCCGCACTGCAGGTCGGCCGGCGTGCACCCGGCGCGCGCCAGGATGTCGGCCGCGGCTTCGGCGTGGCGCGGCTCGCCCGAATGACTCGCGCACAACAGCGCGACCTTCGACGACGACAGACCGAAGTGCTCGACGCCGCCCGCCGCGACGAACGGCAGCGCCTGCAGCGGCTTCAGCGCACTGCGCGTGAACGTCAGGTGCTGCGGATTGCCGGCCCAGCGCAGGACCCGCCCGTGCATGTCGACGACCGCCACCGAACCGGCGTGCAGGCTCTCGACGATCTCGCCGCGGGTCACCTCGGCCAGCGGGGCGTGATGCGCAACGGTGGGTGGAGCGGCGGGCATGGGCGGGGAATTCCAACGTCGGATGGCAAAAAAGTGGGGATTATCGCCTATCGCCGATCAACCCCGAGGTCTGCCGGAACGCAGCCTGCCATCGGCGCGCGCTACGAGCCCGCGAGCGCGGCCCGGATCTGGTCCAGGGCGCCCGGGTCCTCGATGGTCGTCAGGTCCCCGGGATCGCGGCCCTCGGCAAGCGCCTGGATCGAGCGGCGCAGCAGCTTGCCCGAGCGCGTCTTGGGCAGCAGGGTCACGAAATGCACGCACGCCGGGCGTGCGATCGCGCCGAGTTCGCGATCGACCGTCTGCATCACCTCCTGCTGCATTGCCGCGATTCCGTCCGCGTCCGCGATCCGCGACGGGTCCCGGACCACGGCGAATGCGACGGGAACCTGGCCCTTGATCGGGTCCTGGACGCCGACGACGGCCACCTCGGCGATGCCGGCGTGCCCCTGCACGGCTTCCTCGATCTCCCGCGTGCCGATCCGGTGCCCGGCGACGTTGATGACGTCGTCGGTGCGGCCCAGCAGGAAGTAATAGCCATCGGCGTCGCGTGTCGCCCAGTCGAACGTCGAGTAGAGCTGACGTCCTGGAACCGTCGCGTAGTACGTCGACACGTAGCGCTCGTCGTTGCCCCAGACGGTGCTCATGCACCCGGGGGGCAGCGGCGGCGCGATCGTCAGCACGCCTTTCTCACCCGCGGCAGCGTCGGCGCCGGTCGCGCCGTCGACCAGCTTCACGTCGTAGCCGTAGACCGGGAACGAAGCCGAACCGAACTTGCGCGGCGTGTCCGCCACCCCGGGCTGGGCCGAGAGGATCGGCCAGCCGGTCTCGGTCTGCCAGTAATTGTCGACGACCGGCACGCCGAGCGTGTCGGCCGCCCAGCGCGCCGTCGGCTCGTCGAGGGGCTCGCCGGCGAGAAACAGATAGCGCAGCGACGACAGGTCGTGGCGCTTCATGTACGACGGGTCCTGCTTCTTCAACACGCGGATCGCGGTCGGCGAGGTGAACATCGTCCGCGCCCTGTGCTCCGCGACGATCTTCCACCAGATCCCCGGATCGGGCCGGATCGGCAAACCTTCGTAGAGGATCGTCGGCGAGCCGTTGAGCAGCGGCCCGTAGACGATGTACGAATGACCGACGACCCAGCCAATGTCGCTGGTCGTGAACATCGTCTCGCCCGGTGCCAGCGCGAAGATCCGGCGCATCGACGACGCCAGTGCGACCGTGTAGCCGCCCGTGTCCCGCTGCACACCCTTGGGCTGCCCTGTCGTGCCGGAGGTGTAGAGGATGTATGACGGCTCGGAGGACTCCAGCCACTCGCAGGGCACATTCGCGCCCGCGTGCTCGGCCCTTGCCGCGGCGAAGTCGACGTCGCGGGGTGCCTGCATCGACAGGCCAGGATCGAGCCCGCGGTTGACGAGAATCACGTGCCGCGGCGGATGGCGCGCGATCCGCAGCGCCTCGTCGACCAACGGCTTGTAGGGGATCGTCCTGCCCGCGCGCATGCCCGCATCCGCGGTGAACAGCAGCGCCGGGCGTGCATCGTCGATGCGGGTCGCGAGGCTTGCCGGCGCGAAGCCGCCGAACACCACCGAATGGATCGCGCCGATGCGCACGCAGGCGAGCATCGCGAACACGGCCTCGGCGATCATCGGCATGTAGATCAGCACCCGGTCGCCGCGGCTCACGCCTCGGGCCTTCAGCATCGCGGCGCAGCGGTTGACCTCGTCGTGCAGCTGCGCATAGCTGTACGTCTGCGACTGCCCCGTCTCGGTCGAGATGTAGATCAGGGCCGCCTGGCCGCCACGCTCCGCGAGATGCCGGTCGACGGCGTTGTGGCACAGGTTCGTCGTGCCGCCGACGAACCAGCGCGCAAACGGCGGCCGCGAATGGTCGAGGACCTGCGCGAATGGCTCGCGCCAGTCGACGAGCCTCGCTTCCTCGCGCCAGAAAGCCTCGCGATCCTCGAGCGAGCGGCGATGGAACTCGGCGCAGGCGGCAATCGCCGCGTGCCCGCGACCTGTGTCGTCCGAAATGCCCATGATGTACGCCCTCCTTCCCGACGCCGTTCCCGACCCCCGATTTCCGATTCCTGACGCCCGCCTACGGATGCGGGTCGCTCGCAATCCGCACGACGGTGCGGCCGCGAATCATTCCTTTCAGATACGCGTCAAAGTGCGTCGGCAACTCGTCGAAATCGATGGTGCGAACCTGGTCATGCACGCGATCCGGGCGCCATTCGACGGCCAGCTTGTTCCACAGCCGCTGGCGCAGCGCCATCGGCGTGTTGGCGCTGTCGGTCCCGAGCAGGCGTACGCCGCGCAGTATGAATGGCGCGACGGTCGTCGACAGCTTCATGTCCGCGGCAAGGCCGACGGCGGCGACGGTTCCACCGATCTTCGAGCTCGCGAGCAACCACGCCAGGATATCGCCACCGAGGTTATCGACGGCACCGGCCCAGGTCGCTTTCTCCAGCGGCCGGATCTTCGACAGGTCGAGCGCCGAGCGCAGCATCACTTCGCCGGCGCCGATGCCGCGCAGGTAACCCGCCTCCTCACCCTTGCCGGTGATGGCGACCACGTCGTAACCCTCCTTGGCGAGGACCTCGATCGCAACCGAGCCAACGCCCCCGGTCGCCCCGGTGACCGCAACCGGGCCGTTCGCCGGCTCGAGACCGTTGTGCTGCATCAGGTGGATCGCCAGCGCCGCGGTGTACCCGGCGGTGCCGATGGTCATCGCATCGAAGGCCGTCATGCTCTCGGGCCTGCGCACGACCCAATCGGCGGGCACGCGGACGAACTCGGCATAGCCTCCGTCGTGTCCGACGCCCAGGTCGTAGCCAGTGACGATGACCTTGTCGCCGGTCTTGAAGCGCGCGTCCGCCGAGGACTCGACGGTCCCGGCCATGTCGATCCCGGCGACGGTCGGGAACTTGCGCATGATCTTGCCTGCGCCGTTGTACGAAAGGGCGTCCTTGTAGTTGATCGTCGAGTACTTGGTGCGGATCACGACGTCGCCCGCATCGAGCTCGTCGATGCCGAGGGTGACGAAGCGGCTGGTGACGACGCCGTCCTCCTGGAACGTGCGATAGGCCTTGAATGTCTGCACGGGTTTCTCCTGGCGCCCGCGGGCGCGACGTTGGATGGGATGCGGCGGCTACCCCGGCGACCCGGCCGGCGCTCCGTCGGCGACGTGCGGCAGCGCCATGTAGTCGCGCGTGCGCATTTCGATCAGCCTGCTGACGGTCCTCGGAAACTCGCTCGCCTGCGGCCCCTCGATGCACAGCGTTTCGGCCGGCACGGCGGCAGATGCGACGAGCTTCACGCGGTGATCGTACAGGATGTCGATAAGCCAGGTGAATCGCCGCGCCTGATCCGCCGATCCGGCGCCCATCCGCGGGACACCCGAAAGGAACACGACTGCGAATCGGCGGGCGATCTCCAGATAATCGCGCTGGGACCGGGGGCCGTCGCACAGCGCGGCGAAGTCGAACCAGACGATGCTTCCGGCGCGATGCCTCGCGACCAGCGGCCGGCCGTCGACCTCGAAGCGCAGCTCCTCGTCCGGCCCCGCCCGCATGCCCTCGAACACCGCCAGCAGCGCCGAGTCCGCGACCGGACCTGCGGGGACGTGCCAGGTCGTCAGGTGCTCGAGCGCCTGCAGGCGGTAGTCGATTCCCGCGTCCACCTCGACGACGTCGAGCCACTGCTCGATCAGCCGGATCGCAGGAAGAAAGCGCTCGCGCAGCAGGCCGTCGGGCCACAATCGCTCCGGCGCGTCGTTGGACGTCATCACCAGCACGACGCCGGTCTCGAACAGCGCGGACAACAGCCGGCCCAGGATCATCGCATCGGCGATGTCGGAAACGTGGAATTCGTCGAAGCAGACCAGCCGATGACGCCTTGCGATCTGTGCGGCGACGGTCGCGAGCGGGTCGGTCTCGTCCCTGAGTGCCGCGAGCGCGGCATGCACATCGCGCATGAACGCGTGAAAGTGGATCCGCGTCTTGCGCCGGACTGCGACGGTCGCATAGAAGCTGTCCATCAGCAGGCTCTTGCCTCGCCCCACGCCTCCCCAGAGGTAGACGCCGCGTGGGACCGCCGGGGCGGCGAAGAGCCGCCGCAGCGTCGACTGGCGCGCAGCGCGGAACGCCGCGAGCTCGTCGGCGAGCACCTGCAGGCGCTCCAGCGCGCCGACCTGGGCGTGGTCGAGCGTCGCATGGCGACGATCGAGCAGCGGCTCGAGATAGTCGATCAGCGCGCCCTGGCGCCGCGTGACCTGGCCGGGATAGTCCGCCGCGCTCAAGGGTTCGTATGCGGGAGGGGTTCGGGCGTGGCGTCGGAGCTGCGCGAGACCGCGAGCTCAGAGGTTGAGCGTCCGCTTGTCGACCGCCAGCGCGGCTTCCTTCGTCGCTTCCGACAGCGAGGGATGCGCATGGCAGATCCGCGCCAGGTCCTCGCTCGCCGCGCCGAATTCCATCGCGACCACGCCCTCGGCGATCAGTTCGCTCGCCATCGGCCCGATGACGTGCATGCCCAGGATGCGGTCGTCCGCGGCGTCCGCCAGGATCTTGACGAAGCCGCTCGTATCGCCCAGCGCGCGCGCGCGGCCGTTGGCCGAGAACGGAAAGCTTCCGGCGCGGTACGCGGTCCCCGCCGCCTTCAGGTGCTGCTCGGTCTCGCCGACCCACGCGATTTCGGGCGACGTGTAGATCACCCAGGGGACGGTGTTGAAGTCCACGTGACCATGCTGGCCGGCGATGCGCTCGGCAACCGCGACGCCTTCCTCCTCCGCCTTGTGAGCGAGCATCGGCCCGCGGACGACGTCGCCGATCGCCCAGACGCCGGGAAGGTTCGTGCGGCAGTCGGCATCGACCTCGACGAAGCCGCGCGAATCGAGCTTCAGGCCGACGCCGTCGCCGTTCAGGCCGGCCGTCGTCGGCACGCGGCCGATCGACACGATGAGGCGGTCGAAGCCGGCGCTCTGGGCGGCGCCCGCCGCATCCTTGTACTCGACGTCGACGCGATCCTCGCCGACCCGCACGGCGCCAATCGACACGCCGAAATGCATCGCGAGGCCCTGCCGGGTGAAGGCCTTCCGTGCCTCCTTCGCGATCGCCTCGTCCGCGGCGGGCAACAGCGTCGGCAGCGCCTCGAGGATCGTGACCTCGGCGCCGAGGCGGCGCCAGACACTTCCCATCTCCAGCCCGATCACGCCGGCGCCGACGACGCCGAGGCGCTTCGGAACCTCGGGAATCGACAGCGCACCGGCGTTGTCGAGCACGCGCAGGTTGTCGAACGGGGTCCCGGGCAGCGCACGCGGCGACGAGCCCGTGGCGACGATCACGTGGCGCGCGCTGAGCGACCCCGCGCCCGGACCGTCGACCGCAATCCTCCAGCGCTCGCCGTCCCTGCCCGCGAACGCACCGCGGCCGTGGAAGTAGGCGATCGCGTTCTTCTTGAACAGGTAGAGGATGCCGTCGTTGTTCTGTGCGACGACCTTGTCCTTGCGCGCGAGCATCTTCGCGACGTCGATCGTGAGGCCGGCAACGCCGATGCCGTGGTCGGCGAACGCGTGACCCGCGAGCTCGAAATTCTCCGACGACTGGAGCAGCGCCTTGGACGGGATGCAGCCGACGTTGGTGCAAGTGCCGCCCGGCGCGGGCTTGCCATCGGACCGCGACCCGTCGTCGATGCACGCCGTCGCCAGGCCGAGCTGCGCTGCGCGGATCGCGGCGATGTAGCCGCCGGGGCCGCCGCCGATGACGACGACGTCGAAGGACTGTTCCGCCATGGTCACAGGTCGAGCAGCAGCCGCGCGGGATCCTCGAGCGCTTCCTTGATCGCCACCAGCGACAGCACCGCTTCGCGGCCGTCGATGATCCGGTGGTCGTAGGACTGCGCAAGGTAGTTCATCGGCCGCACGACGATCTGGCCGCTCTCGACGACGGCGCGGTCCCGCGTCGCATGCACGCCGAGGATCGCCGACTGCGGCGGATTGATGATCGGCGTCGACAGCATCGACCCGAACACACCGCCGTTGCTGATCGTGTAGGTGCCGCCGGTCAGCTCCTCGACGGTGAGCTTGCCGTCCTGTGCGCGCTTGCCGTAGTCGGCGATCTGCCGCTCGATGTC